>CACDMT010000021.1 GCA_902553945.1 uncultured Alphaproteobacteria bacterium
GTAAAACTAAAGCTTGTTTAGTTTCATTTACAATAAAAAATGCACCCGTAAATGTCAAAAATCCTATAAATAATATTAAAATAATAATTAAGTTTCTCACATTAAATCTCATAATTAATTTGATCCTGATTTTTTAAGTTCATTTAGGGGAAGATAAGGCACTACCCCTTGGCCATTGCCTGTATCATCAAGGATTATTTTGTTTTTACCTTCTAAAACTTCTCTTAAAGTTTCTAAATATATTCTCCTCTTTGTGACTTCTTTCGCATCTTTATAACTATTATAAACATCTATGAAATTTTGAGCTACACCCTCAGCCTGTTTTACCACTTGTTCTTTATAAGCTGTTGCAGCTTCAACAAGTTTTGCAGCTTCACCCCTTGCATTAGGTACTATCCTATTTAAATATGTATTCGCTTCATTAACAAGTCTTTCTTTATCTTGTCTTGCTCTTTGTACTTCATCAAAAGCATCAATTACTTGATCCGGCGGATCAACACTTTGTAATTGAACTGATTGAACAAAAACTCCACTTTCATAAGAGTCTAATACAATCTGTAATTCATTTCTAACTACTTGTTCAACTTCCTGACGACCTTCTGTTAGTAAGAATTGAAGATCTCTTTGTCCAACTACCTCACGTACAACACTCTCTGCCATATCTTTAACTGTTAATTCTGGATTTCTAAGTTTAAATAAAAAATTTCCAGCATCTTTAATCTTAAATAAAACAGTAAAGGCTACATCAGCTATATTTTGATCACCAGTAAGCATTAAACTTTCTTCAATTACTTTTCTTTCCGAATTAGAGTTTGATGAAAATCCTAAATCGCTTGCACTTCTGAAACCAACATTAATTTTCCTTATTACTTCAACTTTTGGAGTAATTGTTTGACCTATTGGCGTTGGGAAAAAATAATGAAGCCCAGGCTGTGTTGTCTGACCACTCCATTTACCAAACAAAAGTTCAACACCTTGTTCATCAGGCTCAACTCTATAAAATCCAGTTGCAAGCCATAATAAGATTGCGATTATAAAAAATATAGAAAAATTCCTTCTTCCACCAAACTTAAATCTGCCAAATCTGTCTCTAGCTTTCTTTATAGAATCTTCAAAATCATTTCTATTGGATCCATTATCACCAGAACCCCATGGGTTATTACTACCACCTGATCCCCAAGGGTTATTATCGTTATTATTTTTGTTCCAGTTCATATATTAATTGCTAAAATCGGTTCTATCTACTAACATTAATTAATTTAATTAATAACTAATATTTGGATAATTCTAGAAAAATCAAGTATGTCTGACAAAATTTTATCTTTAATTTACGGATTTTCGCAAAAATATACTGATCATAAAACAAATTTGGAATTTGACCCTAAAAATAACAATGTATCAGCAATAGTTAAAGATGGTCATGTTAATATATCATTAGTTATTAATAACAATAATGATCAAAAATATAATGAAATATCAAGCTTACTAAAGCAAGATATTCAAGGAATTCCAGATGTTTTATCAGTAAATGTTATTTTAACTTCTGAAAAAAGTGAGTCTAAAAGTGATTCTAGATTTACGATTGATACAAAGCACATTATTGCAGTAGCTAGTGGAAAAGGAGGTGTTGGGAAATCTACTTTTGCAATTAACTTAGCTGTTGCTCTAAAATCAATCGGTATGAAAGTAGGTTTATTAGATGCTGATATTTATGGGCCTAGCGTTCCAAGAATGATGGGTATTTCGGGGAGGCCTCAAGCAAATGAAAATAAAAAATTAATACCTTTAGAAAGCTATGGTGTTAGATGTATGTCGATAGGGTTTTTAGTAAGTAATGATACTCCAACTATTTGGAGAGGTCCAATGGTAATGAAAGCATTAGAACAGATGTTTAATGGGGTTGAATGGGGAAAGTTAGATTATCTAATAATTGATTTACCTCCAGGTACAGGTGATGCTCAATTAACACTTGCACAAAATTCAAAACTTTCGGGATCTATAATTATTTCAACACCTCAAGATGTAGCTTTAATTGATGCAAGAAAAGGTATTAATATGTTTAAAAGAGTAAATGTTGAAGTCTTAGGATTAGTCGAAAATATGAGTTATTTTATTTGTGATAATTGTAACGAAAAGCATTATATTTTTTCAAAAGATGGTGCAAGAAATGAAGCAGAAAAATTTCAAATTCCTTTTTTAGGCTCTATTCCAATTGATAAAAAATTAAGAGTTCAATCCGATGAAGGTAAACCATGTTGTATAGATGAGCCAGATGGGGAAATGTCTAAAAGATACATTTCAATTGCAAAAAATTTAAATCAATCGCTTTCAGTTTAAACGTTCATAGATGCTTCAATTTTTGGATGATAATCATAATTTTTTAAAATAAAATCATTAACACTATATTCATAAAAATTTTTAGTTTTAAATTCCAATGATGGTAATTTCTTAGGAATTCTTTCTAATTGTTTTTTTACTTGATCAAAATGCTCTGAATAAATATGAAAATCACCCAGTGAATGAATAAAAGTTCCAACTTCCAAATTGCATTCTCTTGCTAACATATGTGTTAAAAGACTATAACTAGCAATATTAAAAGGAACTCCTAAAAACATATCACAAGATCTTTGATAAAGTTGACAGCTTAATTTATTATTAGAAATAAAAAATTGAGAAAAAACATGGCAAGCTGGCAGAGACATATTTTTTAATTCTGGAGGATTCCAAGAAGATATAATATGCCTTCGCCCATTTGGATCTTTTTTAATACCTGAAATAAGATTAGTTAATTGATCTACTCCATTAAAATTTCTCCACTGAACTCCATATATTTTTCCAACATCTCCTTTAAATCTTGCTTTAGATTTCCAATAATCTGCTTCTGCATTTTGAGTCCATATTGTTTTTTTATCTTTTAAATTTTCTCTTTTGTCATCATAAAGTATTTCTGCTAATCTTCTCTCATCATCTGAGCCTTCAATAAACCATAATAATTCTGAAACTACTGCCTTCCACGCAAGTTTTTTTGTTGTAATTGCTGGAAACCCTTTTGATAAGTCGAATTGCATCTGATATCCAAATGCTTTTCTAACTTTTCCTGCTCTACTTTGAACATCAGATCCATTTTTCATGCAAAAATTTAATGCATCTAAAAATTGTTTCATCTTTCCCAAACTTCAAAATGGCATGTGTTATCTCCATTAATTTTTTTTGTCATTTTCATTATACTTTTTATGTGTTCAATGTTTAAAAATTTTTCGCAATTATAATTACCGTAGATTCTTGTTAGATAAAATTGTTGAATAACATTAATTGTTAAATTTATTACTTCTATACCACCAATTATATATATATCTTTTTTAGGATATTGATTTTGTATTTCCTTAACTTTACTTTCTATATTTTTATTAAAATAATAATCTGCTCCTGGAAATAATGATTTATCTTTTGTGGTAACTAATATATTAATTCTTGATTTTAAAGGCGTAGGCATAAATGGATCTTCCCAAGTTTTCCTTCCAATAACTACAACGTTATTAATAGTATTTTCTTTAAACCATTTTAGATCAATAGAGTTTTTTGGCCAAGGCATACTTCCACCCTTACTAATTCCACCTTTTTCATCTACTGCCATTATTCCCTTAATCATAGATATATATTTATTGTATTTATTGTATTTATAACAATAATTTTTTAACCTATTTCTTATGATTAAGACAATTCTTTAATATGTAATGAGTTTGAGGTATAATTACATTGTTGGTTTCCAACTATGATAATAAATGCTTTGTGCAATAAGTTATTCGGACCCGGGGGCGGTACCCGGCGTCTCCACCATTAAATAAGGGGACGAAATAGGTTTGACGGTAATTCAAAAACAAAGACTTTATCCGGTATTGTACCACCGTTATCGGGCTTTTTTATAAACGCTAACGATAATAGATTAGCACTTGCTGCCTAGTTTCTAGGTGAGCGCGGTTTGGGGCACCGAGCAACAGAACGCCCCATTGATCTTCGACATTTTTCTTAAAATTATTAGTAACTTTTTTAATTGCCCTAATCTTGAGCGACTTTGGGGCGACTTAGAGGAGAAAAATTATATAAAGAATTTTAGTACGATCCCATTTTTTTAGGACAATGAGTTAACTATCGTCGTCCAATCTTGATTCAATTTTATCAACTTTTTTTCTAATTTTATCGACGTAATGAGCTATTCCGATTACAAAAATCAAAATAGCAATTAATAAAATAGTTTCTAAATTCATTATTTATACTCGTTAATATACATTAGTTTCCAAATCCACCGGGTGGCAATGCTCCATTATCAATCATGTATTGAAATGATTTCATGTTTCTTTGATTTCTCTCAATTTTTTGTAGTCTTAATTGTCTTTCCATGATTTGTGTTTGATTGTCTAAAACATCTAACATTTCATCACTACTTGAATCGTTTGAGACTACTTGTTGTTTTTTGTTTTCATTAAGCATTAATTGAAGAACGCAATTAGCGAGAGGATCGGTATTATCTTTAAAGCCCATACTAAAACATAGTTCTCTTTTCTCATTTACGGAAGCTAGTATTGATTCTTGTTTTTCCTTTTTAATTTTATTTTCACTTTCTTCTTTAGCTAATTGTTCTTTTTCTTCATTTTCTTCTTTTATTCTTTTCTCTTCTTTAGCCAATAAATCTAAATTACAATTAAATGTACCTTTGACTATGTTAACCATTAAGGGGAGAGGTTTTTTTAATTTTTCATTGAGTTTATAGCTTGAATTAGGACAAATTTTTAATGAAACTTTATTTAAAAAATCTTTAATTAGATTCATATCTTTATCAAATATCGAAAGACTAAATTTTATATTTTCACATTTGCCACTATTAAGAAAAATTTCATTTTTAATACTTAAACATTTTTTTTGAATCTTTTTATCTATCCAAATATCTGATGTATGTTCATCTGACCAAAAATGAAAATCTTCATTAGCAACACTGAAACTTTCTTTGTGTATTTCATAAGAAATATTTTGAGAAAATATTTGAGGACTAATGAGTATAATTCCAACTATAAACAAAACTTTTTTCATTATTTATACTCACTAAAGAAAGCTTTTTGTCTTTCACCTTCTTCAATTATTTGTTTTATTTTTGCAACGGACATCCAACATTCTAAATAAATTGTTGCTTCCGTAATAAGTTGGCCAAGTTCATTGTTTGATAGCTCTTCGGTTGAAGGATCTTGGAACTTGAATTGATTAGAACTTGCAAATGTTTTTAATGTTGATGACTTAACACCAAAATTAAATCCCTCTACACCTAATTCTACTAGTTTTTCAACGGCAACACCTACAACATTACCTTTTTGATTTATAATTGGACCACCGCTATTTCCCGAGCTAAGTGATGCATCAATTTGGAAATTAGAAAAATTATCACCATATCCCGCAAGAGCGGTAACACTCCCTTTGAATGTTTTAATAGAAGCACTAATATTTTTTCCTAAGGGATAACCCGCTACAATGATATCTTCTAATAAAGATACATCTTCATTACTAACGGCAAAAACTTTATTTGGTTTTATATTTGCTTTGATAATTGCTAGATCATTAGCTCTATCCTGAAACAAGACATCCGCATCTAACTCTCTTCCTTTGTAATGAGCTTTGACCATGTCACAAGACTCGATTACATGATTATTCGTAACCATATGTCCATTTGTTGAAACAAAAAAACCGGTTCCAGAAGAGGCGGCAATAATCGTATTTCTATCCTCATTTAATTTACCTTCTAATAAATTAGCAAGTTCCTGAAAATTAGGGCACGTTGATATAACGGCTTCGCCTCTATAAATAGTGGTTATAGTAAAATTTTTAAAATCAAAAAAAACATTTATGTAGTCAGGTTCATAAAACCAATCTCCCTTCCAAAAAAAATCTTTAATAATAATTTGTTTATTACTATAATTATAACCTGAATATTTATATGACTCAGAGTTATCTTGAGGATGTATTCTTGTTATTTCGTTTGTTTCAAGATTGAAAATATAATTTAAGAATGGACCACCATTTCTTGGATCAACAACATAACGTACACCATCTTTTTCAGTAAAACTCGGTTGGCAATATAAGTAAAATTCATTTGCACTTGCAGAAAAAGATAAAAGAAAAACTACTAAGCCAATAAAAAAAGACTCTTTCTTCATTGATTATTTTTATCACGAAATTGTAGATGTTTTAAGAAAAAAATTGGCGACTTTCAGGCGACTCTAGGTTTAAAAAATTGGATAATTTTAAACATCAATGTTATAAGTTTTTTTAGAAAGAATGAGCTAAAACATTAAAGTTTGCTTATGATTTCGAAGATTTACTTGGGCGACTTCTAGTTAGCACCGTCACACGCACCGAGCAACAGAACGCCCCATTAAAGATTCACGTTCTTGTTGTTATTGCTCAGTTTTTTCTCTGAAGAAATAATCTGTGCACGGTGTGTGCACAGTCAGAAAGAGAAAGTGAGAAACAATTTTTATAATTTTTTATCATTCAGCTTTGTCATAGCCTTACCAGGAGAAAAAGTATAATCATTGTCATCCATCAATTCGCCTGAACTTAAATTGTATAATTTCCAATTAAATTTAATACTACTTTTAGGTTTTTTTCCTAATTTTAAAATTGTTAATTCAATTTTTCTTGGCTTACCGCCAGAAGAACCTTTAAATGATCTAGTCTCACCTTCTTTCCAAAACCCTAAAGGAAATTTACATCCATTTTCTATTACTCTTCCTCCGCGCCTACTATCCCAAACTCTTCCAATACACTGTCCATCATTAGTAACTGTAAATAACTGTGTTTTTAATCCACTTTGACCTTCTCTTGTTCTTTTATAAACTTTTATTATTTCTCCAGTTTGAGGATTTTTCCAATCCTCAGGTCCAACAATTTTTTTTCTTTTCTTTTCACCAAATATTTTGTTTGCTTTTGTATATTTAATTTCTGTATCTTCTCTTATTTCACCACCAATGAAAAGCTCTAAAGGAATAAATCTTTCATTTGCTGATACTGGAATAATCCACATCAAACCCATAACCACGATCACTAAAACTTTTTTCATCGAAATGATATTACCATAATTGCCTTTAAAGTGGGTGCCCTATGTGTGCACACTGAGCTTAATTTTTTATGCATTTACTGTATAAAAAAGCTAAGGATTCTGGTAATTTAGTTTACACACGGGGCAACAGAACGCCCCATAAAATTAAAAAATAAAGCTACAGAAATAGAATTTGTTGATAATAAAATTATGAATCAATTATCTTATAATGTTGACAGAAAAAACTTCAGAAGAAAAATTTTAAATTTAATACAAAGCTTGTTAGTAATATAAATGATACTTTAGAAAAATTAAGGTTTTTTTAATTTAAGTATTCCATTATAGAGTTTTTTATTTTTAAGTAACATTTTTTGACTAGTATTTAACTTTTTAGATTTATTTAAATTTTCTAGAAATTCTAGCCAAACCATATTTTTTGTAAAATTTTCATTAATAAGCTCTTTACTTAAATATTTTCTTTTTAATTCTCTAATTCCATAGTCAATAGATTTTTTTGGTTTAAATCCAAATTTAGAAATTTTATTGAATGAGACAAAGTACGATCTATCATCAGATTTACCATACCAAACTATATTTTCTTTAATTCCAAGAACTTTAAAAATTTTTTTGGCCAAATTTAAAAGATTAATATTGTTCATATTATTGCCAATATTGAAAATATTATTATTAAATTTATTTGATTTGTTATTAATAAAAAATAAAAATGCCCTAGATACATCATCCACATGAACAAAAGGCCTTCTTTGTTTGCCATCTCGGAGTAGATTAATGGTTTTTTTTTCTAAAACATCCCATACCATTGAGTTTATAATCAAATCAAACCTCATTCTCTTAGAGTATCCAAATAAAGTTGGAAGTCGGAGTGAAATAACCTGAAATAAATCATTACCTTGTTTTAATGCAAAGTTTTCAAAAGACATATGTGTTTTTGCATATGTTGATTTCGGATTTAACTTTGATTTTTCATTTAAAAAAACCTTAGTATCATTAAATCCATAAACACTACAAGAAGAGGGAAATAAATATTTTTCAACTTTTTCCTCTCTTGCATAAATAAGGTTATTTTTTCTACCATAATAATTTATATCCCATGACATTTTGTCAAAAAACTTATGGTCTTTTGGAGCTATACTAATATTTGATAAGTCTATAACTATATTGATATTTTTAAATGAGTCTCTAGAGAGTTTTCTTATGTCATCTTTGTTATAATAAATATTTTTTGATTTAAATAGTTTTTTTTGATCAATATAAAAAAATCTATCTATGACATTTATTCTGAAATATTTTTTTTTTGATAAAAGTTCAACTAAGGATTGTCCTAGGTAGCCGCCACCACCAAGAATTAAAATATTCTTCTTATTTTTCATTTTTCCTAATTTTTTTTGCAGGGATACCGTATGCGATGTAGTTATTTGGAATATTTTTATTAACTAAACTAGATGCGCCTATAATACAATTATTTCCTATTATTCTAGGATCTACTGAATTCTGATCAGCAAATACTGTTGATCCAATCCCCAACCATGAATAGTCACCAATATGTATTCTTCCAGCTAGATTTACTCCACCGGCAAGTTCAACACATTTTCCTATTACACAATCATGATCAATTAATGAATTAGATAGAAAAATACAGTAATCTCCAATTTTAGAGCCTGGATGAATAACAACATTCTCTAAAATTTGTAATCCATCGCCAAGTACCACATCTTCAGCTATTCTTGCACTCTTAGAAATAATTGATATTGGTTTTAGTCCAAGATTAATAAGCTCTTTTGCCTTTTTTTCTCTTATTTTTCCATTAGGGTTACTAATACATATAATAAATCCTAATTCATCCTTAACATTTTTATTTTTTCTCCACTTTTTAAAATCCTCTAAACTATTCACGACGTCATAACCTAAATATTTTTTTAAATTTGGTGTTTGATCTATAAGTAATTCAATTTTGAATCCTTGACTAATTAAAATAGGCCTTATCACTTTAAATTGATATTTTGCCCCCCAAATGATAATTTTTTTTATACTTTTATTTCCATCCATCATAGCAAATAGGTAATTTTTTTATTTTTTTTAAATCTAATTTACTTAAGGGCCCTTTATCATAGGACTCAAAATTATTTATAACATGATACTTGTTTCTCATTCCAGGGATGACAACAAATATATCGTCCATTGATAGAACATATCTGAGACTTAATTCAGAAATGTTAATTTGATTGAATTTATCTTCAATTTTTTCTACAATTAATTTTATCCATTTTAAGAATTGATCATCAGTATTTGATCTAAAATCATTTGATTTGAATGATTTATTAAATGATGATTTTGATAAAAACCCTGAGGCAAGTGGCATTCTTGCAATTATTCTAATATTATTTTTTTTACATATTTGAAATAATTTCTCTGCTCTGCGATCAACTATATTATAGATAATTTCTATAAAATCTAATGTGCTATCTCTTTTAATATAATTTAGAGCATCATTGACAGTACTAAAACTAATACCAAAGTAATTTATTTTATTTTTATTTTTCAAATCTAAAACTGTTTCTTTAAATTTTTTTGAAAGTTTAATATCACTAGGAGGACTATGAAGTAGGATTATATCTAAATTTTCATTATTAAGCCTTAAAATTGATTTTTTTACGGATTTAATTAAATATTCAGGGCTTGAGTCGAAATGATATTTACCTTTTATTATTCTATTTCCAAATTTAGTACAAATAAATATATCATTTCTATTACTAATTAAATCTCCAAGTAATTTTTCAGATTTTCCATGACCATATATATCGGCTGTATCAAAGAAATTTATTCCTTTTTCAATTGCAATTTTAATAGCTTCTAAACTATCTTTTTTTTTTTGAATACCCATTCCAATTTGTTTTTTGCCAAATTTGGTTGGACCTCCAATCTGACAAGTTCCAAATCCCAATTTTAAAATTTTAAATTTCTTTTTAAGACTATTAGTATCTTTCATAAAGAAATAATTAGTGATAATGTTTTCATTTAAATAAACCTAACTTCATTTTAAGTTGATGTCTAGATTAATAGTTAAAATTTATGCCGTTTATGTGCCGTTTAAACATTAAAAATTTAGTATTTTACAAAATAAATGATATGATATTTACAAGAAAGAAAGAGCTAATTAAAATTGGATTTGCTTGAACTTTTGGGGAAATGGTTGTGCCGTTTTGTATGAGCACCGTTTCATGCACCGAGCAACAAACGCCCCATAAAAAAATAAGGAAATATAATGAAAAAATTTGATGATTTAATGAGTGTTAAAAGTGAAATTAAAAATATTACTGCAACAGAAGCAAAGGAAAAGCTAAAAGATCCAAATGTACAATTTATTGATGTTAGGGATAAAGAAAGCTTTTCTAAAAGCACAATTGGAAATGCAATTCATATGGATAGAGCATTTCTTGAATTTTATTTAGCAGAAGGTAGTCCTTTAGAAAATGAAATTTTTAAAAACAACCCAGACAAAGAATATATTGTATTTTGTGGTGTAGGTGGACAAGGCACTTTAGCAACAAAGACAATGCAAGATATGGGCGTTAAAAATGTTATGAATATTACTGGCGGTATAGCAGAGTGGGAAAAGATAAAAAAATAATTATCATTTAAAAAAATGAAAAAAAAATATTTATTTTTTATAATAATTTTAATATCTATTGCATTTCCATCTTTAGCTTTTACAAAAAAAGATTTAACAGATAATCAATTATTGTGTCCTAAATTACTATGGGGATTTGAATTTGTCTCTTCTAATAAAGTAAAAGTTATTGATACAGATCTTAACAAAAAAACTACAATTACAGAATATTACTATAATACCGATTTAGATCTATCTTACATTAATATATTCTCAAGTGAGAATAGCATAAGAGATAGAGTTTATTCTATTGAACTTAATACATTACGTGTAGATATTTGGACAATGACTGGAGGAGGATTTACAACTAGAGAAATGTTTCCAAATGGATTTTGTGAGTTTGTAAAAAAAAATAATATTTATTCTCATATAGAAAATTTAAAAAAGAATTATTAATGAAAAATTCTTTTTTTATTAGAAATCCAAAAAAAACAATTTTTTTTACTATATTATTTTTCTCATCAATAGGGATAATTATTGTTGATTTTAGTTTAACACTATATTTAAAAAAACTTAATTCATTAAAAGAAGAAAAGTTTAATAAAGACTATGTAAATATTCGAATTGCAGATCCAATTTATCACCATACTTTTTTACCAAAATCAATTAGTAAAGAATATGAAAGTCGAACAGGAATATATACTTTATATACAAATTCTCTTGGATTTAAGGATAATTCTACAAGAGATATTTCATTAAATAATAAGGGAAAAAGAATACTTATGATTGGAGATTCTTTTACAGAAGGTATTTTATTAAATTATGAAGATACATTTGTCGGTATGATTGATAGAGAACTGAAAAAACATAATATTGAAATTTTAAATGCTGGAAGATCTTCATATTCCCCCATTATTTATTGGAAAAAAATTGAATACCTTATTGAGGAGGTTGGTTTAGAATTTGATGAAGTAATTGTATTTTTAGATATCTGTGATCCAATCAATGAAATAATAGAGTATAATCTATCTGAAAAGAATAATGTTATATCAAGGCAAAATAAAAATATTAATTTAAAAATGGAAAAGAAAAAATCGGTAAAGCCATTAATAACTTCTTTAAAGGAGTTTATTTATAATAATACAACAATAATTTATAGTATTTTAAATTTTTTATATGATACTTCAGAAATTGCAAGTAATGAAGCTGGTGAATGGTCATACATTCTTAATACAAATGAATATGATAGATGGACCATAGATAATGATGAAAATAAAACATTAGCTAAAGAAGGAAATATACTAATGAAAAAATATATGAATAAATTATTTCATTTGTTAAATAAAAATAATATTGAGCTTTCACTAGCAGTTTTTCCAAGACCAACACAAATATGGTATGAGGATCTTAATTCAATACATGTAAAAATATGGCATGAATGGAGCAAAGAAAGAAATATAAAATTATATAATTTTTTTCCAGAATTTTTTTATAAAAAAAACAGAACTGATATTGAAAAAATTAAATTTTTCAAAGAAAATTTTATAATAGGCGATTATCACTATAATAAAAATGGAAATAAAATAATAGCTAGAAAATTTTTAGATTTATATAAAAATAATTTATAGTAGAAATAAAATATATGATCTTTATTTAATTAATACTTTCAAACCTATGATTAAATTAAAAAAACAAAATATATATATAATAATGTATCACTATGTTAGAGAAATAAAGAAAAGTAATTATCCAAATTTAAAAGGTTTAGAGTTTTCTCAATTTAAAAAACAAATAGATGATTTAAAATATAAATTTAATATTTTAAATAATAATGATATTATAGAAATTTTAGAAACTAAAAAATTTCCAAAAAAAGAATCAGTTTTATTAACTTTTGATGATGGTTATAGTGATCACTATAATTATGTTTTTCCATATTTATCTGAAAAAAAAATTAGTGGAAATTTTTATCCTCCTACAAAAGTTTTAGAAAACAATTTTATTTTAGATGTAAATAAAATTCAATTTGTTTTAGAAAAAGAAAAAAATACAAAAAAATTACTTAACACTATTCTCAAATATATCAGTGATTTTATGTTAAAAGATATAAATGATATAAATATTAATAATATAAATACAAATAGTAGATATGATAATAAAGAAACCATAATAATTAAAAGATTACTTCAAAATCATCTTCCTATTAAAATAAGAAAAAAAATAATTGATAAAATTTTTAAATTAATTGTAACAGACAATGAAAAAGATTTTGCAAAAAATTTATATATGAATAAAAATAATATCCTAGAAATGTATCAGAATAATATGACAATTGGATCACATGGAGTTCAACATTTCTGGTGGGAAAAACTTAATATTAAGGATCAAAAAAAAGAGATATCTGACTCAATTAAATTTTTTAAAAAAATTAATGCTTATGATAAAAATTTTTCAGTTTGTTTTCCTTATGGAAGCTATAACAAAGATACATTAAAAATATTGAAAAAAAATAACGTAAAATATGCTTTATCTACTAAAGTTGATAGTTTAAAGAAATCAAATATTAATAAATATTATGAATTACCAAGATATGATACAAACGATTTTCTATAAATGAAGTATAAGCAACAAAATCAAACTAAAAAGTTCTTTGAAAAAGATGCCAAAAACTGGTCGAAAAAATCAGATTTCCAAAAAAATAAAATATTGAATACTATTCAAGAAAGAAATTTTTATGTTTTAAACCAGTTAAAAAAATACAAATTAAACTCTCTATTAGATATTGGCTGCGGTTCTGGAGATTTGTCTTATTCAGCTTCAAAAATATTAGGTAATAGCGTAGGTATAGATTTTTCAGAGAGTATGATTAAAATAGCAAAAAAAAAATATAAAAATAATAATCTATTATTTGAAAATAAAGACTTTTTTAATTTTAAAATTAATAAACAATTTGATTGTTTATCAGCAAATGGTTTTATTGAATACTTATCAATAAAAGATATTGTTCGATTTTTAAGAAGATCAAAGGAAATTTTAAAAAAAAATGGCCTAATAGTTTTTGGATCCAGAAATAGATTATTTAATCTATATTCATTAAATAAATTTTCTTTAAACGAATTGAGTAAAAAAACTTTTAATAACTTATATGAAGAAAGTATTTCCTTATGTAATTTGAATTTTGATAAATTTATTAAACTTAAAAAAAGTAAATTCAATGAAGTGCCTTTTAAACAACCTAAAACTGGAATTAACGTTGATTTACGACATCAATTCTCACCTTTGCAAATTATAGATATTTTAAAAAAAGAAAAATTTAAAACTTTGGATATTTTTCCTATAAATTATCATCCAGTTCCTCCATTAAAATTTAAAGAAAATATTAATTATAAAAATTTTTCAAACTTAATTTATAATGTTAATGATAAAAATAAGCTTCCTTATATTCCTTTTTCATCTTCATTCATGGTGACTGCTAAAAATTTATAATTTTAAATCTAATGATAAATTATAAAGAGATACTAAAAAATAATATGATTAAAACATTTAAAGATGTTTTAAAAATTATTGAAAAAAATGGATTAAGTAATCAAAATGCGATTTATATTACATTTTATACAAATCATGATGATGTAAAAATTCCTAATTGGTTAAAAGAAAAATTTAAAACTAAAATGACAATTGTTATACAGCACGAATATTACGAATTAAAAGTAAAACCAAAATATTTTTCTATAATTTTATCATTTGACGATATAAAAACTAAATTAGAAATTGGTTATAATTCAATATTATCTTTTGCAGATCCATATACAAACTTTGGTTTAAGTTTTATTGATGATAATGCTATACTTAAAAAAACAAAAAAAAATAAAAATTATTCTAAAGCTAAAAGTAAGGTTAAAAATAATATTATAGAATTTAATAAATATAAAAAATCTTAATTTAAATAATATTTATCAATGATTTTATTTTTTTTATAATCTATACAAAACGGTTTCCCAGTTGGTAACTCAATTGATGATATTTCTTCAGATTTATATAAACCAATTTTAATCATAATTGCTCTTAGAGAATTGCCATGTGCAGCAATTAATATATTTTTATTTTTTTTTAATAAAGGTAAAATATTTATTTCAAAATATGGTGAAACACGATTAACTACATCTTCTAAACTCTCACCATTTGGTGGAGGGGTATTATAAGATCTTCTCCAAATATGAACTTGCTCTTTACCAAATTTTTTTGCTGTTTCAGCCTTATTTAACCCAACTAGATCACCATAATCTCGTTCATTTAATTTTTCATTACGAGTATAGATTAGTTTATCATTATCAAACAAATGTATAAAGTTAGCTTCTTTAGCGCATATATAAGCAGTTTGATTAGCTCTTTTCAAAACACTACTGAATATAACATCGATGAAAATATTATTTTTATTTAATAAAAAACCACCATTTTTAGCTTCTTCTATTCCCTTTTTAGTCAAAGGAACATCAGTCCACCCTGTAAATTTATTTTCTAAATTCCACTCACTTTGTCCATGGCGTAATAAAACAAGTTTATTCATTATAATTAATTTTTATGTTATAAGATTGTTTAATATCAAATTATGAGAAATAAAAAAAGAATAGAATTTGATAGTTTGGGGTCAAAAAAAATAGATAAAAATAAATATTGGGGTGCTCAAACCCAAAGATCACTCGAAAATTTTCAAATTGGTAGTGAAATTATGCCAATAGAAATAATAATAGCACTAGGTATTCAAAAAAAAGCCGCTGCGCAATCAAATATTGAATTAAAAATTTTAAATAAAAAAATTGGCAATAAAATAATCAAAGGATGTCAAAATATTATTAATGGTAATTTAATAAATGAATTTCCTCTTAAAATATGGCAAACAGGTTCAGGCACTCAAACAAACATGAATGCAAATGAAGTAATAAGTAATTTTGCCATAAAGGAAATGAATGGTAAAATTGGCTCAAAAAAACCAGTTCATCCTAACGATCACGTAAATTTATCACAATCCTCAAATGACACTTTTCCAACAGTTATGCATATTGCAATTAATGAACTAACTTCAAAAAAACTTTTACCAAAATTAAAAAATTTAATTTTAGAATTAAATAAAAAGAGTAAAAAATTTAATAAAATTATAAAAATAGGAAGAACTCATACGCAAGATGCTACACCTATCACTTTAGGTAATGAGTTTTTAGCTTTTTATTCACAAGTAAAAAACTGTTATGAAAGAATTAAAATTGCAAAAAAAGAACTAGATTTCATCGCTCAAGGTGCAACAGCTGTGGGATCAGGCATAAATTCTCCAAAAAATTTTGATAAAGTTTTTTGTAAATATCTTAATAAAATGACTACAAATAAATATAAGCCTGCAATTAATAAATATGAATCAATTGCCGCTCATGACTCATTAGTAAACTTCTCTAATTCATTAAATACATTGGCATTATCAATATTGAAAATTATCAATGATATACGTTTATTGTCATCAGGTCCGAGATCAGGAATTGGGGAAATAATATTGCCTGAAAATGAACCAGGATCTTCTATAATGCCTGGAAAGGTTAATCCAACACAAATTGAAGCTCTTAGTATGGTATGTACTCAAGTAATAGGTAATAATTTAACTGTATGTATAGCTGGCTCATCTGGTAATTTTCAATTAAATACATATAAACCAGTAATTGCATATAACATTATCCAGTCTATCCATTTATTAAGCGATAGCATTGAAAGTTTTAATAAAAATTGTCTTAAAGACATTAAAGCAAATACAAAAAAAATAAGTGAACATTTAAATAATTCACTAATGTTAGTAACTTCACTAAATAAACATATAGGTTATGACAATGCTGCTAAAATTGCAAAAAAAGCTCATAAGGAAAATATAACATTAAAGGAAGCGGCTATTAAATTAAATTTGGTAGAAGAAGATGAATTTGATAAAATAGTTAATCCTAAGAAAATGATTTAATTTATAAATTCGAAATTCTCTTTTTTAGAAAAAAGTGATCTTAAAATTTGATTATTAAGATAATGACCAGACTTATTGCCATAAAAGAAACCTTGTATAGGGGCACCAGCTAAATAAAGATCTCCAATGCAATCTAAAATTTTATGTCTAACAAACTCATCTTTAAATCTTAAGCCTTCTTTATTTAATATTTTTTCTTCTCCAATTACTACTGCATTGTTTAGTGAGCCACCAAGGGCTAAACCATTGGATCTAAGTTTATCTACATCCTTTTCAAAGCCAAATGTTCTTGCTGAGGCTATATCACTTTTGTAGTTTCCATTTATTAACTGTAGTTGACAAGATTGTTTACTAATAAGTTGATTTGGAAAATCTATTTCAAAATCTATAGAAAATTGATTGTTAGGTTTTAATTTTATCCAACTATCTTTATTTTGAACAGTAATTTCTTTTTTAATCTTCAAAATTTTTCTTTTTTTGTTAAGTTCATTAATTGAGCATTTTTCAATTATGTTAACAAACTCTTTTGAACTACCATCCATTATTGGTAGTTCGGGTCCATCAATTTCAATTTTTATATTATCTACATGTAAACCAGAAAGAGCACTCATCAAATGTTCAATAGTTGATACACTAACACCAAATTGATTTGAAATTGTTGTACTTAAAGTAGTGTTAGTCACATTTGACCATAGTGCTTCTATTATATTATTTTCCTTAATATCAGTTCTTACAAATTTGATTCCATAATCAACAGGTGCTGGATTCAATTTCATATTAACTTTAGTACCAGAATGAAGACCTATACCACTAATATTAATTTTTTTTGAAATCGTTTGTTGATTAGAGTGATTATAAAGCTTATCGATCATATGTATAAAAAGTGCTGAATTACAGCACTTATTATTTATTTATATTTCTTTAGCGATTTTAACAACTAACCTAATATTTCAAAATATTTCAATTAATTTGATAATTAGTTAGCTTGTCTTCTTAAGAAAGTAGGGATATCCAGCAACTCCTCTTCGGTCTCCTGATTAAATTCCTCGTCTATTTGGTCAGAATCTAATTGTTCTGGATCAAATTCATCATTTTCATCTTTATTAGAATCAAGATTTTTGCTTTGACCTACTTCACTATTATTTTCTTGAGCTTCTTCAAGATTTTCATTTAAGGTTGGTTCTGATTTTTCAAAATTATCTTGCTCTTTAGATGAAGCTGTTTGTTCATTTGAAATATTATCAAACAAACTTAATCTTCTAACACTTGGTTCTATTGAAGCGTTACTTTTATCCTCAGTCTCAATAAAGTCGTTTTCTTTATAAGTATTATTTATATCTTCATTTATCGGATCAATCTTTTCAGATTCTTCCAAAACCTCGTCATCAGAAGTTTTTAACAAATCTTTAGATACATAAGTTTCCTCATTTTCAGTATTATCCAAATTATCTTCAAATACTGTATTATTTTCTTCATTATCTAAGTTTATTGTTTCCTCTTGGTTGATAGAAACGTCCTCAGTATCCAAATTATTAGGAGTTAAATCATTGTCATTCAAATTTTCATTTGAAATTGACTCATTATTATTATTGATTTCTAAGTTATTTTCTTCACCACTTTTGTAAATATCATTATTTATAGATAGAGGTGAGTAGGTTTCAACAGGTTTTATGTCTATATTTTCATTAGCATCAATTCCAGTTGCTACTATACTTACTCTTACATATCCTTCTAATCTATCATCACATGTAGTTCCATAAATAATATTGGCATTTTCATCAACTTCTTGCTTAATTCTATTTGCTGCTTCATCGACTTCGTATAGGGTTATATCTTTACCACCAGTAATATTTATGATTAAACCTCTTGCGCCCTTTAATGAAACATCATCAATTAATGGGTTTGCTATTGCAGCCTCAGCAGCTGAAATCGCTCTACCTTCGCCTGAAGCTTCACCAGTACCCATCATAGCTTTTCCCATTTCAGACATAACTGTTTTAATATCTGAAAAGTCTAAATTGATCATTCCAGGTTGCACCATTAAATCAGTCACACCTCTAACTCCTGCATAGAGAACATCATCTGCCATTTTAAATGCATCTGAAAAGGTGGTTTTTTCATTTGCTATTCTAAATAAATTTTGATTTGGAATTGTCAGTAAGGTATCAACATATTGTTGAAGTTCATCTATACCCTTATCAGCTAACTTCATTCTTTTAGAGCCTTCAAAATGAAAAGGCTTGGTAACAACACCTACTGTTAATATTCCTTTTTCTCTTGCAAGTTTTGCTATAACTGGTGCAGCTCCCGTACCTGTTCCACCTCCCATTCCAGCAGCAATGAAAAGCATATGACTACCTTCTAATTTCTCAGTTAAGTCTTGAATAGCTTCTTCTGCAGCTTGTTTACCAATTTCAGGTCTCATTCCTGCACCTAAGCCCCTAGTACTATTTAGACCTAATTGTATTTTATTAGAACATTTAGAAATTTGTAAAGCTTGAGCATCAGTATTTGCGATTAAAAAATCTACTCCCTCTAAATTAGCATCAATCATATTATTGACCGCATTTCCTCCAGATCCACCAACACCTAATACTGTAATTTTTGGATGCAAGTTTTGCCCCACATCTTGTAATGAAATATTTATAGTCATTTAATTCTCCGCCGTTTTAAATAGTTTTTAACGGTTTTGATTCGAAACCGTCAATAAATTTAACTACATATTGTATGTTAAACTAAATATACTGATCAAGCCAACTAAAAAAGCCTGAAATTGAGGCTTTTTTTCGTTTTTTATCAGTTTTATCAAGGTAATTTTCTTTAATTTGATCAGATTCAAATAATATAGTCCCTATTATGTCACTATACATAGCCTTTTTGAATTTAGGATCAATATTTAGACTTTCTTTGGGTTTTGCAATTCTAACATTACTTGAAAAAATTATTTTGGCATATTCTTCTATTCCTTCTAGTTGTGATCCTCCGCCAGTAATTATTATATTTTTAATTTTTTTACTGTGTAAGTTATTTTGTTTAATTCTTTGCCAAACTATTTCTAAAGTTTCTTCCATTCTTGGTTTGATTATAGAGTTTAAGAAAGATCTATTAATCTGCCTAAACTGATTATTTTCTCCTGATACATAAGGTATTTCAATAATTTCATGTTCATCACTTGGAGATGATAATAAAGAACCATAAAGAGTTTTAAGTCTTTCAGCACTTGAAATATTTGTAGAAACACCTCTAGCAATATCTAAAGTAATATTATTACTTCCAATTCCTAAACTGTCAGCATAAATTAATTTTTTGTTTTCATAAATAGCAATTGAAGTAGTAGAATGTCCAAAATCTAAACATATAGTCCCTAGTTCTTTTTCATCATTTGTTAAAGTTGCTAATGAAGATGACAAAGGTGATGGTATATAATTTTCAATATTTAATTTAATATTTTTTAGTAGACTATTTAAGTTATCTAAATATTTTTTTTGAACTAATAATTTATAAAAATTAATTTTCAAATGATTAGAATAATTACCTATTGGTATAGAATAAAAATAATTTTTATCTACTTCAAATGAAATAATATTATTCATTATTTCAAATTTGTCTTTATCATGCTCAAAATATTCTGAATTATTTATAATTTTCT
>CACDMT010000022.1 GCA_902553945.1 uncultured Alphaproteobacteria bacterium
CTTATGGCGATTGCCCGCTTTATTAAAAGATATTCCTTTAATGTTTAATGCTTTGATTGATAATTTAATGTTTAATTGGTTTACAATAAAAGTGTGGGATCCTGATTGGGGAATGTATGAAGATAAAACATTATTTAGAATAATCACAAGAGCATTATCAAATTCAGTTTTGTTTTGTATAATTTTTATTAGAGAAATTTTTTTAGGAGGTTACCAAACTGTATCCTCTATACTAGGTGATGGAATTACTAAAACCTTTGCATGGATTTATATACCAGCACTACCATGGACCGCAGTAGTAATAGGTGCAGTGATACTTGGTTATAAATTAGAAGGCATACGATTAGCAATTATTGCTGGTATTGGTTTTTCTTATGTATCTATTTTTGGACAATGGGAACCATCCATGCAAACTTTATCATTGGTTCTTTTCACAGCACCTGTGTGTTTTGCACTAGGCATCTCATTAGGTATATGGGGTTACTTGAGCAAAACAGTTGAAGCAGCTCTTCAACCAATACTTAATGTTGCTCAAACAATGCCTCATTTTTCTTATTTGGTTCCTATTGTTATATTGTTTGGAGTTGGTGATCATGCGGGATCTATAGCAACAATAATATTTGCAACTCCCCCAATGGTAAGACTCACAATCTTAGGTTTAAGAAAAATATCGCCAGAAGTAATTGAGTCTGGGCTAATGAGTGGCTGTAATAAATTTCAATTACTTTTTAGAGTATTAATACCAACAGCAAGAAGAGATATTTTAATAGGAGTTAATCAGGTAATTATGCAATGTTTAGCAATGACAACAATTGCAGCTTTTATAGGCGCTAAAGGACTTGGTTTCAATTTAAAAGTTGCACTTAACTCTCTGAAAATTGGAAAAGCTGCTGAAATTGGAATATGTGTTGTTATTATTGCCGTAGTACTTGATAAACTTTCTTTAGCATGGGCAAATAAACAAAAAGATTATTTTGCAAATCTAAATTTTTATCAGCGAAATAAATTATCCATCTTTTTTATATTCTTAACAGTTGGTTGTTCAATTCTAGCTTTTTTTGCTGCATATTATTTTCCTAAAGGATTTAATTATTTGTATTTAATACCTTTTAATAAAGGTTTTACCGTTTCTCCAATATTAGATGCTTTTGTTGATTGGATATGGAATACATTTTTTTATTATTTGAATGCATTTAATGTTTTTTTATTAACTTACGTTTTAGGGCCAATGAAACAATCCTACTTAAATATGCCTGTAATTTCAACTTTTGTACTGTTTATGGGGGCGGGTTATATTGTAGGTGGAATAAGATCATGTTTAGTAGTTGGAAGTCTTATTCTATTCATTGCTCTATCAGATTATTGGGATAGAGCTCTTATAACTTTATATATGGCAACATTTGCTGTTTGTTTTTCAGCAATCTTAGGAATATCAGTTGGTTCACTATGTGCTCAAAATGATTTTGCAAGTAGATCAATTTTATCTGTTTGTGATTTTTTTCAAACATTTCCATCTTTCATTTATTTAATACCAGTTATTCTTTTATTTGGTATTACGGATACCTCAGTCATGATTGCTGCAATAGCTTATGCCAGTGTTCCAGCGACCAGGTACACGGTTGAGGGTATAAGAAGTGTTCCACCTTCATTACATGATGCAGGAGCAATGTCTGGTGTATCAAAAATACAAAAATGGCGCTTAATAGAAATGCCATTAGCACTACCGCATATAATGCTTGGAATAAATCAAACTGTTATATTTGCTCTAATGATGATTGTACTTGGTGCTTTAATAGGAACTGAAGATTTAGGACAGCTAATTATGGGAAGTCTATCCAGACCAAATGGAGCAGGAACTGCTTTTACACTAGGTATATTTATTTCTTTTATCTGCCTTGCGGTAGATAATATAATTAGAACATGGGCAGATGAAAGAAAAAAAATTCTTGGAATAGAATAACTGATTTAATTATTCCCCAAGTAAAGAGTCATCTAAAATATTTGTATCATAAGCGGAATATGAATGCCAGCCGACTACAGTTTGATCGAAATCAATTAAACTTCCAGTCATTAGTCCTGACTCCTCAGAGCATAAAAAGGCTAACATTCTTGCTACATCGATTGGTTTGTTTAATCTTTTAAAAGGAACCTTTTTTTCAGCTTCTTTTAACCAATCTTTTTTAGCTTTGTGATATTTTTTTTGAACTTCATGTTCAGCGGGGGTGTCAGTCCATCCTAAGTTTACCCCATTTACTCTTATTTGATGACCGGACACAGCATTTGCAATATTTTTTATCATTATTCCAAGAGCAGCCTTAGAAGGAGCATAAGCAGCTAAGAAAGGCATTCCACTATAAGCTGCAACTGAGAGAACATGGGCTATTGTGCCTTTAACATTATCTCTTATCATTATTTTAATAGCATCTTGCATTAAAAAAAATGGTGCTCTTGTATTGACATTAAACATTCTTTCATATTCTTTAGGTGTTGTACTTAAAATAGTGCCTCGCCCCGTATATGCAGCTGAATTAATTAAGGAGTTAATAGTTCCAAATTTTTTATCTGTAAGTGAAATAATTTTTTTGCAATCTTTTAAATTTTCAAGATCCGCTTGAATATATATACATTCTGTTCCAAATAACTCTATTTCTTCTTTTATTTGTTTACCTTTTTTTGCATTTCTTCCACAAATTGTAATACCTTTTGCTCCACGGCTAGCTAAAAGTTTAGCTGTTTCAGCTCCACTACCCTGCGTACTGCCAGTAATAACAATAATTTTATCTTTAAACTGAGTAGATAAATTTTGATTTTTTATTTTCTTAGTCATAGCTTATGTCTATTATTTTTTTCTTTTCAAATGACTCATAGGCTGCATTAGCAATAATTAATGCCTTTCGTCCATCTTCGAATGTAACTTTAGGTTTTGAATTTGAATTTATCATTTCAATAAAACTTTCTAATTGGTCTCTATAAGCTTGTTGATACCTTTCTATAAAAAAGAAATGAATTGTTTCTTTTGAACTTGTTGATGAAGATGTGAAGCGCTCAATAGAATTAGGAGTTTGATTATTTGAAATTACCATACCTTTGCTACCAAATACTTCGACTCTTTGATCATAACCATAAACTGCTCTTCTAGAGTTATTAATATGAACTAATACTCCTAATTTAGATTTTAATATAAACATTGCTGTGTCAAAATCTTTTGCTGTTTTTGCATTTTTATCAAATAAATTTTCTCCAAAAGCTGAAACCTGAACAACTGGATCTTCTCCTAATATAAAACGTGAAAGATCAAAGTCATGAATTGTGGTGTCTCTAAAAAATCCTCCGGCAGCATTTAAATAATCTAAACTTGGTGCTGCAGGATCTCGACTAGTAATTATAATCATTTCTAAATTACCAATTTCTTTTTTTGACCTTGCCTGTTGAGCCTTACTGTGACTTAAATCAAATCTTCTATTAAAACCTATTTGTATTGGAGATTTAATATTTTTTAATTCTTCTTTACATTTATTAACTTTATTAATATCCAAATCTATAGGCTTTTCACATAATACAGGCTTACCTGCTTTAGCTGCCATTTTAATAAATTCTATATGTGTTGGTGTAGCTGATGCTATTAATACAGCGTCAATTTCATTAGAATTAATTGCTTCCTCAGCTTTATTGACAACTGAAGCATTTGATAAGCTTGCAACATTTTTTGCAAATTCTTGATTTACATCATAAACAAATTTTAATTTTGAATTAGGGTTTAAGTTTATAATTTCAGCATGCATTTTACCTATTCGACCAGCTCCAATTAAAGCAAAATTAAGCATAGCTATTTAGAGCAGTTTAAAATAATAAAATCAAGAAATAATATTAATCTTTATCCATTTAAAATTTAATTTTGATTAATTAATATGCAATTGCCTAGTAAACTTAATTTTTCAAAAGCAATTTTTTCTATTTTTTTAATTAATGAACTATTCCTCCATCAATCACATAATTTTGTGCAGTACAGCCTGAGCTTTGATCCGACGCAAAAAATAGTACTGCTTTTGAGATATCTTCTGGTTTTAACATTCTTTTAATGCATTGTCGTTCGATTTGTTTTTTTTCAATTTCAGGAGTAAGCCACATTTTTTTTTGCCTTTCGGTAATAATCCAACCTGGAACAACACAATTTACTCTTATATTATGTACACCAAGATCTCTTGCTAATGTTCTTGTTAAACCCATAATTGCCGATTTAGAGGTAGTATAACCAGGCATTCCTCCTTGAGCCAGCATCCATGAAAAACTTCCTATATTTACTATTGTTCCTTTTCCCATTTTTTTCATATCTTTGTAAACAGCTTGACTAGCAAAAAAATAATGTTTCAAATTTATACTCATTCTATCATCCCAGTATTCAGGTGTAACATCATCAATATTATGTCTTTCATCATTAGCAGCATTATTAACTAATGTATAAACAGATCCAAGTTTATTTTTTATTTTTATTATAGATTCTTTTAACTCTGATATATTTTTTAAATCACATTTAATGAAAAAAGGTTTTAATTTATATTTTTTATAAATTCTTTTAATTAATTTTTCTGCTGATTTTGAATCTATATCAATAAATGCAACTTTAGATTTTTGAACTATAAAATGCTCAACTATACTTGCGCCTATTCCTGAGGCACCACCTGTAATAATTACGACTTTATTCTTTAATGATGGATAGGATGCAATTTCTTTCATGAATAATATTATGTATTTATTATATTTGTGATAATTATATTATAAAATGTTTAGCATAATCAAATTAAATGAAAAAGATAATATTGGCATTGCTCCAATGGATATTCCAAAAAATGTTGATTTAAATATTGGGATAAAATCAGCTACTAGTGTGCCATACGGACATAAAATCTCAATTAAAAAAATTAAAAAAGGAGATTTTGTTTTAAGATATGGTCAAAAAATTGGTATTAGTCTTGTAGATATTGAAGAAGGAGAACACGTTCATTCTCATAACTTAGTTTTTTCTGATTTTAAAAGAAGTTATACAAATAATTTTCTTAAAAAAACTAATATTAAAAAAAAGAAAGATATTTTTTTTAAAGGTTTTAAGAGAAGTAATGGTTCGTCAGGAACAAGAAATTACATAGGTTTAATAAGCACTGTGAATTGTTCTGCAACTGTTGTTAAAAAAATAGCAAATAACGTTAATTTAAAATTAAAAAAAACAAGTTTTAATAATATTGATGGAGCTGTTAGTCTTAAACATTCCTCAGGTTGTGGCATGAACAATACTAGTTATGGAATGAGTGTTTTTAATAGAACCATTGAAGGATTCAAAGTACATCCCAATTTTGCCAAAGTATATGTTATTGGATTAGGTTGTGAATGTGCTCAAATTTCTCTCTATAACGAAGATCAATTAAGTAGAAATGTAGAATATTTAAATATCCAGGATGAGGGTGGAACAAATGAAATAGTTAATAAAGTATCTACTAAAATTATGAATCAACTTGAATCAATTAATAATGTTAAACGCGTTAAAATTCCAATTTCAGAGTTGACATTAGCTTTACAATGTGGAGGTTCTGATTCATATTCAGGTGTAACTGCAAACCCTGCTCTAGGAATAGCTTCGGATATGCTTGTTGATTATGGAGGGTCCTCAATATTATCCGAAACAACTGAAATTTATGGAGCTGAACACTTATTATATGAGAGATCTATTAATAAAAGCAATATTGAAAAAATAAAAAAGCAAATTGATTGGTGGAAAGATCACCTTCATAAAAACGATAGTAATTTGGATAATAATCCTTCACCTGGAAATAAAAAAGGTGGACTAACAACGATTTTAGAAAAATCCCTTGGTGGAGTTTCTAAAAGTGGAACAAGTAATATGGTTGACGTATTGGATTATGCTGAAAAATTAAAAATAAAAGGTTTTAATTTTATGAATGGTCCTGGCTACGATCCGGTATCAGTTACTGGTCAAGTCGCATCTGGGGCAAATATGATTTGTTTTACTACAGGAAGAGGTTCATGCTTTGGATTTAAACCAACACCGAGTATTAAAATTGCTACTAATACTAATATGTTTAATAAATTAGAAGAAGATATGGATATCAATGCAGGAACTATTATGGATAATGAAAAATCACTTAATGAAGTGGGGCATGAAATATTTAATAAAATTATTTCTGTAGCATCAGGTGAAAAATCAAAAAGTGAAATAAATGAATACGGAGATGACGAATTCAATCCTTGGGTTATAGATCCAACACTTTAAAAAAGATATTTATATTGGGGCTTTAAAACTTATTAATTCATTTTCTTTTAAATATTCCCAAAATTTATTATCTATCTTATTATTGTATAAATTAATATTCTCATCTACTTGATTTTGAGATGTCATTCCAAGAAGACAAGACGTAACTATTTTATTACTAAAGGGAAATTGAATTGCTGCCTGTTTTAATGGTAAGTTAAATTTATCACAAGCAGATTTAATTTTATAAGCTTTGTCTAACCAATAATTAGCTGACTCATGTGCCTTGGGTACTCTTACTAAACTATCCCTTACATTCTTAACCCAATCTTTATCTAACTTGCAATAATCAAAATATGTATCTGGATTAGGCTCTATTAAAATACCACTATTAAACACACCACCTAAAACTAGAGAAATTCCATTATCTTCACAAATTGGTATTAATTCATCTAAACTAGTTTGGTCAATTAAAGTATATCTTCCTGCTAATAGAAACACATCAAAACATCCTTCTTTAGCAAACTCCATAAGCATTTCATTTTGATTCATTCCACATCCAATTGCTCTAACAACACCTTCCTCTCTTAATTTAATTAAAGCTTTTACAGCTCCTTTTTTTGATTCTTCAAAATGATCAGGGTGATTATCAGGATCATGTAAATAGAGTATATCAATTTTATCTAAACCTAATCTTGATAGACTATCTTCAAATGACTGAAGGGTAGCATCATATGAATAATTAAATTCTGAGTCTTTATTTAATGGTGAGCCAATAAAAAATTTTGCTGCTTTAGATTTTTCAGTTTCTACAATAAGTCTTCCTACTTTTGTTGAAATAATAAATTCATCTCTTTTTTGATTTTGTAAAAAATTACCAAGTCTTCTCTCAGACATACCTGATCCATATAATGGAGCGGTATCAAAATATCTTATTCCTTTGCTCCATGCAGCTTCAAGAGCAATATTAGCATCATTATCACTAACAGCTTCAGGCCAACCACCTAGAGGAGCACATCCAAAACCAAGTTCAGATAATTCAATATCAGTTTTTCCAATTTTTCTTTTTTTTATCATTAAAATTAATTATAAAATTCCATCAAATGAATGTTGATAAAGTTTTAAGAAATCTTTATCATTTAATTTTATTGGGTTTGATGCTGTTGAAGGATCATTATATGCCATAACACTCATTTTTTCAAAATTTGAATCATCATCTATTAATTCTTTTAGTGTATGTGGTATAGATAAAGATTTTCTCAACTCAAGTATCCAATCTAAAAAAGTATTGAATGATGGATGTGATAAATTTAGATATCTTGAAAGATCTATTATTTTATTTTCTATTACTTCTTTATTTCTTATAAGAACATAAGGCATAAATACAGCATTTGTTAAGCCATGATGCGTGTTATAAATTGCCCCAATAGGATGGCTTAATGAATGTATTGCTCCTAAACCTTTTTGAAATGCTATTGAGCCCATTGATGAAGTTGCTAGCATATTTGCTCTAGCTTTTAAATTTTTACCATCTTTATAAGCAAGAATTAAATTATCTTTAATTATTTTCATTCCTTCCAAGGCAATTCCTTGTGAAAGTGGATGAAAATTATTTGATGAATAAGCTTCAAGACAATGAGCTAACGCATCCATCCCGGTAAAAGCAGTTAACGATGGAGGCAAAGGAATTGTTAAATCAGGATCTAAAATAACAATAGAGGGAAGCATTTTTGGATGAAAAATAATTTTTTTTTCTTTAGTTTCTTCATTAGTAAAAACAGAAGCCCTTCCTGTTTCAGAACCTGTACCAGCAGTCGTAGGGACAGCAATTATTGGAAATATTACATCGCTATTTGCGCGAGTCCACCAATCTCCAATATCTTCAAAATCCCACAATGGTCTTTCTTGTTTTGACATAAAAGCAATACCTTTTCCAGTATCCATACCTGACCCCCCTCCTACAGCTATAACTCCATCATGACCATTTTGATTAAATTGCTTAACACCTTCTTCTACATTTTGACCAGTAGGATTTGATTTTACATCACTAAATATTTTTGTTTTTTGATTGAGGGAATTATTTATTTTATTTATTATATCAGTTTGTAAAATACCTGGATCAGTAACAATTAAAGGATTTTTAATTTTTAAATCATCACATGCTTTTTGAATATCTTTTATTCTATGTAAGCCAAACCACATTGATGTTGGATAATTCCAATTGATACTTTGTATTTCCATTAAACATTCCTTATGTGATAGCTTTTTGCTCGAGTTAAATGATCAAATCCTAGTACTGAAAGAGTGACGCCTATTCCAGTGTCTTTAACTCCAGTCCATGCTAGACCAGGATCAAGATAATCACATCTGTTCATAAAGAAAGTGCCAGTCTCTATTTTAGAACCCATATCTTGAGCAAATTCTTTATCAGATGTCCAAACACTGGCTGTTAATCCATAATCACTATCATTCATTAAATTAATAGCTTCTTTTTCATTTTTGACTTTCATTATACCAACTGTTGGACCAAAAGTTTCTTCTTTCATAAATTTCATTGAATGATTTACATCTATAAGAGCTGAAGGACTAACATAACAATTTAATCCATCATCTGCTTTAAATATATTTGAATCAATAATATTTTTAGCTCCATTATTTAAAGCTTCTGATACTTGTGAGCGAATGAATTTTGCAGCATTCATTCTAACAACTGGACCTAAATTAGTTTTTTCTTCAAGAGGATTTCCTAAAATATATTTTTCAGTAACTGATTTAAAACCATCAATAAACTTATCATATACTTTTTCATCAACATATATCCTTTCAATACCACAACAAGATTGACCTGAATTGAAATATGAACCATCAACTAAGTTTTCAATTGAGTATTCAAGATTACAATCACTTCTAACATATGCTGGATCTTTTCCACCAAGCTCTAATCCTGCACCAATAAATCTTGTTCCAATTGATTTTTTTACTTCTTTACCACCACTCACTGAACCAGTAAATAAAACATGATTGACTCTACTATCAGAAATAACTCTTGCGGTAGATGAATGATCAAGATGTAAAAATTGAAAAATATTTTTTGGTAATGAAGCTTTATTTGCTGCATCAAATAGTTGTTCAGCACATAAAGGTGTTTGAGATGAATGTTTTAAAATAACCGTATTGCCTGATAGTAAGCTAGGTACAATAGAATTAACAGATGTATTAAATGGATAGTTCCAAGGTGCAATTACAAAAATTATACCAAGTGGTTCTTTCTTAATATAATTATAAAATTCTTTATCTTTTTTAGATATAATATCTTCTAGTGCCCTATCTGCATTTTCTATCATATAATTAGCTCTTTCTTCAAAACCCCTCATCTCTCCAGGGCATTGGCTAATAGGTCTACCAATTTGTTTACATAAATTTTCAACAATCTCCTTGTCGTTCGAAAGAAAAGATTTAACAAAATTACTGATTATTTCTTTTCTTTCATACAAAGAGGTTTCTTTCCATATATTTCTTGCTTCTTTTGCATTTTCGAGGACTATTTCTATCTCGTTATCATTTGCATAGTTTCTCTCAACTAATATGGAATTATCAATTGGTGTAATAGTTTTTAGCATTTTAAAAGGTTTAGTTATTTTAGTTAATTAAATCAATTAATTTTTTTCAATTTACATATATAGTTTGTTTATGAAATTAAATTTTTCAGGAAAGATTGCTCTGATAACTGGAGGCTCTGGGGGAATTGGGTTATCAGTGGTCGAAAAGTTAATTCAAAACAAAATTAAAGTAATAATATTAGATATAAAAGAACCTAATAGAAAAATACTTTCAAATAAACTTGTTGAATTTAAAAAAATTGATTTATCTGATCATAAAAACTTAAAGTCATGTTTAGCTGAAGTGAAAAAAAAATATAAAAAAATTGAATATATAATTAATGCAGCTGGTGTTTTGTGGTTTGATAAAGATGTAAGTTTAGAAAAAATTAACCTAAATACTTGGGACATGGTATTATCCATTAATCTAAAATCAATAGTGATAGTTTTGCAAAATATACTTCCATCAATGAAAAAGAATAAATTTGGATCAATTGTTCATATATCTTCTATAGATGCTTTATCTGGTGATGATAAACCCCAAGATGCTTATGGATCGTCTAAAGCTGCTCTATTACGTTTATCTAAATCTATATCTATTCAATATGCAAATAAAAATATTAGATCAAATTCCATTTTACCAGGTCCAATTGAAACACCAATGCAAAAAAGATGGAAGAAAAATCCAGGTGCTAAAAAAAATTTATCTAAATTTATTCCTCTTCAAAGAATAGGTAAGCCAAATGATATTGCTAATGCTACTATTTTTCTTTTAAGTAATGAGAGTAGTTTCATTACTGGTGCAGAACTAATTATTGATGGCGGTCTTACAGCAAAACCATAAAAAAAAATCTAACCTCTTTCAAAATATCTTCTCAATTGCCAATCATTTACTGAGGTATCATAATCTTTTTGTTCCCATTCAGCTGCATGTATATAATGTTCTAAAACATATTGGTCAAAAATTTCTGGAAGTAACTTAGACTTCTTTGCTAAATTTATAGCTTCGTTTAATGTCTTTGGAACTTCTCTTACTTTTTTTTCATAAATATTTCCACTGTAAGGCTCCTCAAGTTTTAATTTATTTTTTATTCCATATAGACCGGCCCCAACAAGTGCAGCAAAAGCTAAGTAAGGATTTACATCTGCGCCCGGAACTCTACATTCAATTCTAATTGAAGATCCATGACCTGCCAATCTAAAACCTGCAGTCCTATTATCAATACCCCAAACAGACTTAGTAGGAGCAAAAGAACCGTCTTGAAATCTTTTATAGGAATTTATATTAGGTGCCAAAAAAATTGATATATCAGATAAAAATTTTATCTGACCAGCAATGTAGCTTTTAAATACATCTGACATCCCAAATTTATCTTTTGGATTGTGAAATATATTTTTTTTAGTTTTCTTGTCAAAAAGAGAGTTATGAATATGGCATGAGCTACCACAAACATCTTTATTATATTTAGCCATAAAAGTTACAGCTTTATTATGTTTAAAAGCTATTTCCTTTGCAGCATTTTTTATTAAAATATGATTGTCAGCCATATTTAAAGCATCTGTGAAAACTACGTTTATCTCTTCTTGGCCTGGTGCAGCCTCACCTTTAGAACATTCTACATAAATTCCAGATTTAAGAAGAGAATTTCTTAGTTCTCTCATTACATCCTCTTCTTTGGTAGTTTGGAAAATCATATAATCTTCAATATACCAAGATGCTTCTTTAAAATTTGTATAATTATTATTGTGGATTTCTTCATAAGGTTGATTAAATAAAAAAAATTCTAACTCTGAACCTATCATAGGCTCAAAACCCATTTTGTTTGCTTTTGAAATAACATCCTTTAAAATTTGCCTAGTAGAATGTATTAATGGTATTTTACCATGATGATCTAAACAATCACAAATTACTATAGCTGTTTTTTCTAACCAAGTAGCTATTTTAATAGTTTTTAAATCAGGAATTACAGTCATGTCTCCATAACCTGTTTCCCATGAAGAAGATTTATAACCTGGGACAGTAAACATATCCATATCTACAGTGTATAGATAATCACACATATGCGTTTCTTTATGAACATAATCCAAAAAAGCTTTTCCAGTAACTCTTTTACCGTTTAGTCTTCCTTGCATATCTGATACACAAACTAAAACTGTATCAATATCATCTTTCTTAATAGCTTTTTTTAATTCGTTAAAAGTAATTGTCATTATTTGTATATAAAAAACCCAGCACTATAATTAGTGCTGAGTTAAAATTAAATTATCTATAAGGATATCCGGCCTTATCCATTGTAGAAGCATACAACTTAAATGCCTCAACAACTTTAGCGCTTCTTGAACTTTGTTGGGCAACTTCATCCCAAAATCCGGAAGCATCATTAACAACCTGACTCCACTCATTAGCAGGTATGCTTGTGAGTTCCATCTTCTTACCGTTAACACGAAGATCTGCCTCTCCACCCCAATACCATACCTGTCTGTAGTAGTGTGATTGATCAATTGACATTTTAAATAACTCTTGAAGTTTTGGAGATAACTTGCCCCAACTCTTTGAATTAGCAAAATATGATCCAAACCACGCTCCTGTAACTGAATTTGTTAGAGCATAATTACAAATATCTGCCCAACCAACTTCATATGCTTCTGTGAATCCACACCAACATACTCCGTCAAGCTCACCTGTTTGCATTGCTACTTCAACATCATCCCAAGGCACAATAACTGGAATTAAACCATACTTTGCCATGAAACGTCCAGCTGTTGGAACACCAAAAACTCTAAGACCTTTCATATCTGCTAGAGATCTAACTGGTTTGTTAACTGTAAATAAATGACAAGGATCCCATGCACTAGTGCTAAGCCATGTAACATTATCTACTTCACCATATGCTTCAGCCCAAATATTATCTAATCCATAATATTTAAACATTGCAGGAACATCTAAGCTGTAACGAGTAGCAAATGGAAAATATCCACCAAATACAGAAATATCTACTGGAGATCCCATTGTTGCATCATCACTTTGAACAGCATCAATAGTACCAGCTTGCATCGCTCTAAATAATTCATCAGTTGGAACTAATTGATCAGCATAATAAAGTTCAATTTCCATCTCACCATGAGCTGCTTTATTAAATGCTTCAATTTGCGGAAGCACAACATGCGCTCCTAATGGAGCACCAGAATAAGTCTGAAGTCTCCACTTAATTGGATTAGTTGCAGCGTATGCATATGGTGCTGCTAAAGTTGATGCACCTATAGCTCCCGCAGAAACTAAACCTGCTTTTTTTAAAAACTCACGTCTTTTTGTGAGGTTTTTTTTATTTTTCATATAATCCCCCTCTTAGTTATTATTAGAAATAATAATTATATCTTGATATGTAAAAGTTAATAAATCAAGGAAATTTGATATATATTTAAAAAAAATATCTATCTATTTGAAACATAGTCCGGAAGCCAAGTAGCTATTTCCGGAAATATCATTACTATTGCAAGACCAAGACACATAACCAGAACAAAAGGAATTATTGATCTATAAATATCTATTAAGTCAATTTCTTTAGGTGCCATTGCACGCATCAAAAATAAATTATATCCGAATGGAGGTGTCATATAAGCAATTTGACATGTAATGGTATAAAGAACTCCATACCAAATTGGGTTGAATCCTAATGCTATAATTAATGGAACATATAGAGGGGCTACAATTACTAACATAGCAGTATCATCTAGAAACATGCCCATTAATATATAAGAGAGTTGCATCATTATTAAAACACCCCATGGACTTAAATTCCATCTTTCTATAAATAAAGTTTCAATTGCTCTAACTGCTCCTATTCCATCAAAAACTGCACCAAAACTTAAAGCAGCCAAAATAATCCACATAAACATACATGATACGCCTAGAGTTTTTTTCAAAGTGTTTTCAATAACATTCCAAGTAAGTTTTCTTTTTAATAGTGCGGCTAATGTTGCACCAAAAGCGCCGACTGCGGAACATTCTACTAAGCTTGCTATGCCCATTAAAAATAATCCAGTCATAGAAAAGAAAATTGCAAAAGGAATCAATCCAGCTTGTAATAATTTAAATTTTTCAGCTTTTGTAATTTGCCTTTCTTCTTTTGGAAGTGCTGGACCTAATTCAGGTTGAAGTCTACATCGTATATAAATATATAATATGAATAACGTAGCCATCATTATTCCTGGAAGAATACCTGCCAACCATAATTTACTAACTGGTTGTCTTGCAATCATACCATAAAGTACTAGAACAACACTTGGTGGAACTAAAATTCCTAGAGAGCTTCCAGCTTGCACTACACCTGTAATCATTCTTTTATCATAACCTCGTTTTAACATTGCTGGCAGAGCAATAGTTGCACCAATGGCCATACCTGCAACGCTCAAACCATTCATAGCGGAAATTGCAACCATCATTCCCATTGTTCCAATTGCTAAACCACCTTTTATTCCTCCAAAATATACATGAAACATTTTATATAGATCATCTGCGATACCTGACTCAGATATCATATAACCCATGTAAATAAACAAAGGCAAAGTTAGCATTGGATACCATTTAAATAATTTCCAAGCAGCGGTGTAAGGCATCTCAACAGCCCCATCACCCCATAACAATAGCGCAGCAATTGCAGCAACAAATCCAATTGCGCCAAAAACTCGTTGTCCTGTTAATAGCATAAGCAACATTGTTGCAAACATTGTTATTGCAATTGTTTCGTAACTAACTAGACCAGCTATCATTATATTTCTCTATCAAATACTTTTGCAACATCTTTAAAGAATATTGCAATAGATTGAAGTAACATTAACAGAATACCAAAAGTCATTATTGATTTAATTGGCCAAACATATGGTGCCCATGCTGTAAACAATCTTTGATTAGTTTCTATGGTATAAGTTAAACTTGAAATTGATCCAATTAAAAGAACAACAAGATAAAAAACTAAAAAAACACTTGTAAGTGAATCAAGTAGTGCTTTAGTTTTATCTTTCAATTTACTATAAATTAGATCCATTCTTACATGATCATCTGTAAGCATTGAGTACCCTCCTCCAAGCAGATAGTAACCTGTCATCACAAATTGGGCCATCTCAATTATCCATATAAGTGGTATATTAATAATATTTCTTGTAACAAAAGATAATATTAGAATAAACATCATAACAAAAACTAGATACATAGTTGCACGTCCAGTTTTTAGACTAATATAATCAATTATATTTACGTAATATTTTATTATGCTTGGCATTTCTTTAATATGTTACTATAGATAATTATAGAATAAAGAAAAAAATTCAAAGAGAGATTAATGGAACAGTATAAAAATTTTATTGACGGAAAGTGGATAGATAGCGAATCTAAAGAAACAATCAAAGTTGATGATCCAGCAACAGGAAAAATTATTGGTGAAATAAGCTGTGCAAAAAAAACAGAAGTCGAATTAGCTGTAAAAGCTGCAAGGAAATCTTTTAATAGCCGTGTATTAGTAGATATGCCTCTTTTAGCTAGAGCAAAAATGATGCGAAAAATTGCGGAAGAAACTAGAAAAGTTGCCAAAGAAGGTGGTGAACTTTTATGTTATGAAAATGGTAAAAATTTAGGAGCTGCAATTAAAGAATTTAATGATGTTGCAGATATGTTTGATTATTATGCGGGATTAACAGATAAACTTGAAGGTAAAACGATACCCGTGTCAAAAAATGTTTTTGACTATACAGTATTAGAACCATTTGGAATTTCTGCTCATATAGTTCCATGGAATTACCCTTTATCAATGATTGGAAGATCTCTAGCTTGTTCTTTTGCAACTGGAAATTCAACAATAATAAAAACAGCTGAATTAACTCCTTTATCTGCAACTGTTTTTGCAAAAGCAATAATTAATGCTGATGTACCTGAAGGGCTTATCAATATTATTTGTGGTTATGGGAATGAAGCGGGGTCATATTTAGTTTCTCATGAGGATGTTAATCATGTTGTTTTTACTGGATCTGTTTCTACAGGAAAAAAAATATTACATGCTTGTGCAGACAAGGCAATACCAGCAGTAGTTGAATTAGGTGGTAAGTCAGCTGGGATTGTTTATCCAGATGCAGATTTAGATGAAGTTGTTGAAAGTGCAAGGCATGCCATATTTGGAGTTGCTGGGCAAATCTGTACAGCTATGTCTCGCATAGTAGTTCATAAATCTATCAAAGATGAATTAGTAGATAAACTAGTTGATTTAAGTAAATCTTTAAAAATTGGGCCTGGTATCGAAAAAGATACTGATTTAACCCCTGTAATATCGGAAAATCAACTTCAAAAAGTTGAAGGCTATGCAAGATCAGGAATACAAGAAGGAGCAGAGGCTGCTTATGGAGGTAAAAGAGTTGACCGCGATGGATATTTTATGGAACCAACTATTTTGAACAATGTAAAACAAGATATGACTGTAGCAAGAGAAGAAATTTTTGGACCTGTTTTATCTGTATTAGAGTATAATGATCAAGAAGAAGCTATAAATATTGCAAATGATACTGATTATGGCTTAGGAGCTGGTGTGTTTACAAAAGATCTTAAAAAAGCATCCTGGACAGCCAGCAAATTAGAGGCTGGACAAGTCTATGTTAATAAATGGTTTACTGGAAATCATGCTACCCCTTTTGGAGGCTATAAACAATCAGGTTATAGTAGAGAAAAAGGTATTGATGGATTAAAATCTTATCTTCAAGTTAAAAACGTAGGTATTAGCTTAAGCTAATAATAATTAACCCATTGTAAATGGGTCACTCATTGGTTTCTTGGATGCATTGAACCAAGTAGTTTTTACTCTTGTATATTCCTTTATTGACTCCTGCCCCGCTTCTTTACCATAACCACTATCTTTCATACCCCCAAATGGAGCCATTGGAGAAATTAATCGATAAGTGTTAACAAAAACTATGCCAGCCCTAATTGCTTTTGAAACTCTCATCCCTCTTCCTAAATCTTTTGTATAAACACCAGACGACAAACCATATTTATTATCATTCATTAGAGTTATTAGTTCTTCTTCTTTTTGAAATTTCATGACTGATAATATTGGGCCAAACAATTCATTTTCTGCAGTAGGTAAATTATGATTGTCACATTCGATGATAGTTGCTGGAAAATAATATCCCTTATTGGAAAAATTAGATCTCTTTCCTCCACATCTTATTTTTGCCCCTTGGGATACTGTTGCATTTATATTTTTTTCAATTAATTCTAGCTGTTTAAGGCTATTAAGTGGTCCCATTTGAGTTTCTTCAGACATTGGAGGTCCTAATTTTATATTTTGAGCTTTTTCTATAAGTTTATTTAGAAATTCTTCGTATATATTTGATTGAATATATAATCGTGAGCCAGCAATACAACTTTGACCACTTGCTCCAAATATACCTGCAGTTATTCCATTAATTGCATTTTCTTGATCAGCGTCATCAAAAACTGCTACAGGACTTTTTCCACCAAGCTCTAGGCTTACTTGAGATAAATTATGTGATGAATTTTTAATAATATGTCTGGCTGTTTCAGGTCCGCCAGTAAAAGCAATTCTTTCAACTAAGTTATGTTGTGTTAATGCTTTGCCACAAGGATCACCTAAGCCTGTTATAATATTAACAACTCCCTTAGGTATTTTAGTTTTTTCAATTAGTTTTGCGAACTCTAAAAGTGTTACAGGTGCTAATTCAGATGCTTTTATAACTACAGTATTTCCCATAGCTAATGCAGGTGCTAGTTTTACTGCTGTTAGTAACATTTGTGAATTCCAAGGTATAATCGCAGCAACTACACCTATAGGTACTCTTGTTGTAATAACTTGCATGTCTTCCTTATCAATTGGAACAACAGTACCTTCTACTTTGTCTGCTAATCCTGCAAAGTAATCATAATACTCTGCAATATAATTTGCTTGTCTCTTTGTTTCACGAAATAGTTTGCCTGTATCAATTGTTTCTATCTTACCAAGATGTTCAGCATTTTTTCTTAATTCATCAGCAATTGATCTTAAATATTTAGCTCTTTCACGAGGATATAAATTTGACCATGAGCTATCAAAAGCATTTTGAGCACTAGTTACAGCTAGATCAACGTCTTTATCATTTGCTTCAGGTACATTTGCCCAAACTTCATTTGTCTCTGGATTAAGAGTTTCTATTGTTTTTCCAGAAGATGATTTAACCCATTCACCATTAATATACATTTTATATTCTTGTTGCATTTTAAGGCCTTAAAAAATTTTTTATCATCATATTAACATTTGCAGAATACTCAATAGTACATAGGTGTTT
>CACDMT010000023.1 GCA_902553945.1 uncultured Alphaproteobacteria bacterium
TAAATTGTATATTTTTTCTTCTAATTTTTCTATATCTCCTTGCTCTGTTTCAAGTCTAATTTCTTTTTTTATTTTTTCAATTTTTGATATTTTCTTATAAATATTTTTTTCAATATTCCTTACTTTTGTATGTAGCGGTTTATAATTTAAAGAATAATTATTAAAATTATTTCTATTTAATTTTACTTCTTCTATTAAGCTTTTTGAAGCACTTATATTTTGAGTCATTTGTATAATATTTTTATTTTGTTTTTCTGGAATAAAATTTAAATTATTTGAATTTATAGTTTCAATAATAGATATTGTTTCTGAAAAATTTTCTTCATATTTATTATATGAATAATCTATTAGGCATTCTTGTAATTTTGGATTTATTGGAGGTGGAGATACTTCCGAAGAATAATATGATCTTAAAGGTAAATAATTTACTAATTGCGGAAAGTATCCAACTACGCCAAGTCCAACCAATTGCAAAACTATAAATACACTTGCTCCCTTCCATATTTCTGTTGTTTTAATTGATTTTGGAGCTACTCCTCTCAAATAAAATAATGAAAATCCAAATGGTGGAGTTAAAAATGAAGTCTGCATATTTACCCCTATCATCACACCCAACCAAACAGCAGTAACGTTAGCAGATGTCTCAGCCAATAGTATTGGCGCAACTATTGGAACTACTACAATTGCAATTTCTATGAAATCTAAAAAAAATCCCAAAATAAAAATAACTGCCATTACAACAATAAACTGTGTCCAAAAACCCCCTGGTAAACCAGTTAAGAAATCTTTAACTATTTCTTCTCCACCAAAACCTCTAAAAGCTGCTGTTAACATAGCAGCTCCAATAAGAATTATAAAAACCATAGATGTGGTGAGACTAGTCTCAATCATTACATTTTTTAAAACATCATTAATCTTAAAAGTTCTCCAAAAACTCCATGTTACTCCAATAACTAAAAATAAAACTGCTGCTATCGCAACAATAAGTGCAATAATTTCACTATTTGAAGATATATTTTTTATATTAAGATTAAAATTTATTACTATTATACTTATAACAAATAAGGATAGAATTGTTATTATCGCTGGAGTGTATTTATTGTTTTTTTTATCATATAATCTGTAACCACCCATAATTCCTGCACCGACAGCTCCAATTGCTCCAGCTTGATTTACAGTAGCTATACCTAGTAATATTGATCCTAATACTACAAAAATTAATGATAAAGGTGGAACAAGAGAAAGAAAGACTCTTTTAAAAAAATCTCTATCGTATTTTCCTTCATATTCAACAGGTGGTACTAATTCTTTTTTAAATATTCCAATAAATAAAACATATAGCATATATAATCCAACTAGAACCAGTCCGGGAAGAAATGCTCCTAGAAACATATTTCCAGCACTAACTGACTCAACACTAAATTGACTTGGAATATTTGTAGAGCCGGTAATATTTTTATAATTTTCTATTCTCATGTTATCAGCCGCATCTGAAGCTGAAGCTAATTGATCTGATAAAATTATTAGAACAATTGATGGAGGAATAATTTGACCAAGAGTGCCAGAAGAACATACAATTCCTGAAGCAAGTGATTTATTGTAATTGTTTTTCATCATTGCTGGTAGCGATATTAAACCCATTGCTACTACAGTTGCTCCAACAATACCTGTCGTGGCTGCTAATAAAGCTCCAACAAATATAACAGATATTCCTAATCCTCCAGGAATAGGTCCAAATAATTGCCCCATACTTATTAATAAATCTTCAGCAATTTTAGATTTCTCAAGCATAATCCCCATGAAAATAAAGAGTGGGATTGCAATTAACGTGTCTCTCTCAACTTCCCAATATACACCTCTGAAATTTGTAATTCCTGCATTTAACCATTGGAAAGGACCATCTGATATAAAATATTCATTAGGATTTCCTTCAATAAAATATCCTGATAAACCTGCTAAAAAAATTGATATTATTGCTGAGCCAGGAAGAGCAAAAGCTAATGGATAACCTGATGCCAAAGCAAAAGCCATTAAAAATATTAAAAGAAAAAGAAAAAATAACTCCATTTATTAATTCTTTCTTATTATTTCTAAACTTCTTAATGAATAAATAATAAATTGAATTAACATAGTTAAAGCAAATATTATTAAAAAACCCGCCATTAGATATTTAATATTCATACCCTGCGTACTTTGAGATGTTTCAAAATTAATAATTGGTTGATTTAAAACACATTGTTTACAGTACATACCTCTAAAAAAAATTGTTAAACAAAGAGGAATACCTAAAATTAAACTTCCAAAAAGATTGACTCTAGCCTTATTTTTTTCACTAAAGTTTGTATATAAAACATCAACTCTTACATGCCCATCTTTTATTAAAGTATAATAACTCCCAAAAAGAAATAGACTTCCATACCAAAATCTAACAAGATCACTCATTAGTGTTTGTTCATAAGAAAAAACAAATCTTAAAATCACTATTTGAAATTCAGCAATAACAACAAGAAAAGCTAACCAATAAAAATTAAGTGATTTAAAATAGTATGCAAAAATTAATGATAAAAATAAAAGTGGAAAATGGACATAAGGCGCTCTAAAAGAATTATTAGAAAATTTTATGTTCCAGCTTTTACCTATTAGTTGCTCTAAAAATCCCTCAATAATTAATAATGAAATGATTGCGTCTACAATACCAATAATCAAAACAGACCAAAATCCAAATCTTATTATAAATCCATTTAAATTTTCTAAATTATTTGCAAGTTTTAAATTATCTAAATCTTGATTTTGATAGATAAATAGTATTGGTAAAATAATTGCTAACACATATAGCAGAAATTGAATTATAGAATAAAGATTTATTGAGTTAAATAAACTAAAAGCACCTGGCCAATCACCAGCAAAAGTTAAGTAATTATTAATTAAAAACGCGAATATTATTAAAATTAAACTTAGTGATAAATATTTTGAAATATTAGAAGTACTCATTAAGGTTTTAGTGGGGAGATGACTCCCCACTAATAAATTTTAGCTTCCTAAAACTCTATTTCTTTGAGCAAAGAATGCTGAATCAGCTTTTTTCAACCATCCGCTGATTTCATCTCTTGACTTTTTAAAGCTTGCAAGAATTCTTCCAGTTAAATCGTTACCTTCAGCAAGTTCTTCATACAGTTCCTCTGCAGCTTCACCCATAGCATCAATAACATCATCATTAAATTCTCTTAGCTCCACACCGTGATCGTTTACAAGTCTTTGTAATGCAGCACCGTTATTTGCATTATATTCTGTCAACATCATTTCATTTTGAACTGTTGCAGCATGCTCAATAATCATTTGATCTGTTTTACTTAAACTTGTTAACCATGATTTATTTGTACCAAGCGTAATTAGTGTTCCAGGCTCATGACAACCAGGCCAATAATAATACTTAGCAGCTTCATAAAATCTTGATCTTTCATCATTCCATGGTCCAACCCATTCAGTTGCATCAATTGTACCATTAATAAGGTTTTCATAAATTTGTCCACCTGGCACACCAACAACAGAAAGTCCAAGTTTAGACATCATCATTCCTCCCAAACCAGGAATTCTCATTTTTAGACCTTTGAAATCATCTGGTGAATTAATTTCTTTATTAAACCAGCCACCCATTTGTACTCCTGAATTACCAGCCATAAAATTTTTCAAACCAAATTCATCACCAAGTTCATCCCATAGTTCTTGACCACCACCGTGCCTGATCCATCCGTTTATTTCAGTTGCAATCATTCCAAATGGGACAGAAGCAAAAAATCCCCAGCCCGGATGTTGACCAACCCAATAATAGTCAGCACTGTTATACATTTGTGCATTGCCAGAACTTACTTCAGTAAATACATCAAGTGGTCCAACTCTCTCTCCACCTGCATAGTGATTAACTACAATTCTTCCATCACTTAAATCAGATATTCTTTGAGAAACTGCTTCTCCACCAGTTCCTAACCCAGGATAACCTCTACCCCAAGTTGCAACACAGTTCACTTCAATCCTATCTGCAGCAATTGCAGGAGCTGGAAATGATGATACGGCAGCTGCAGCTGCTCCACCTATTCCGGCTTTTTTTATGAAGTCACGTCTTTTTAAGTTTTTTTTCATATGTCCTCCCGAGATAATATGAATTAATTAATTAATTTATAATTAAAACTATACAAAAATAGATTATCTATCAATTTATAATGCTATTAAATAATAAGAAAATTATTAAAAACTAGAAATTCCTGTCTGATTTTTACCTAAAATTAAAGAATGTATATCCTCTGTACCTTCGTAAGTTTTCACAGTTTCTAAATTAACCAAATGTCTCATGATATGATATTCTTCTAATAAACCATTTGCCCCAAGCATATCACGAGCACTTCTAACTATGTCTAAAGATTTTTTACAATTATTTTTTTTTAAAATACTAATAGCGTTAATAATATCTTTTCCTTCATCTAAAGCTTTGGAAGTAAGTAAACATGAAGCTAATCCCAAATTTATCTCTATTTGCATTTCAGATAATTTTTTTTGAATTAATTGATTTGATGCTAAAGATTTTTTAAACATAATTCTATTTTCCACATATTCTTTTGCAATCAGCCAACATTCAGATGCTGAACCTAATACACCCCAGCTAATTCCAAATCTTGCTTTATTGAGGCAGCTAAAAACTGATTTCCATCCTTCTGCATTATCTAAACACATATTATTTGGAACAAAAACATTATTTAAAATTATTTGTCCAGTTGGACTAATTTTTAAACTGGTTTTATTTTCTATTGTCGAGGTATTTATTCCTTCTGTATCTCTCTCTACTATAAAACCTTTTATATTTTTGTGATCTTTATTTTTCTCGATTGCCCAAATAATAAATATATCAGCAATTGGCGCATTAGTAATCCAGTTTTTTGATCCATTTAAAATATATCCATCTTTAGTTTTTTTAAAAGAAGTTTTCATTGAAGCTGGGTCTGAACCTGCTTCACTTTCAGTTAAACCAAAGCAACCAATTTTTTCTCCTTTAATTAATTGAGGAAGGTATTTATCTTTTTGCTCTTCAGATCCAAATGCATTAATGGGATGAATTACAAGTGAAGATTGAACAGATATAGAAGATCTATAACTACTATCTATTTTTTCAAACTCATAAGCTACAAGTCCATATGCTAAATTTGATGTCCCAGATCCTCCATATTTTTTAATTGTTTGCCCCAATACTCCAAGTGAACCAAATTTTGGATAAAGTTTAATATCAAATTCATTTTTTCTATTTTTTTTAACTACATTAGGCTTAAGTTCGTTATTACAAAAATTTCTTACATTATACTGAATATTGGCCTCTTCTTCAGATAAATGACTCTGAATATAAAAAGGGTCAAACCAATTATTTTCCTTCATACAATATTAGGCAATATCATTATTTTGATGTAAATAACCACAAAAATTATTATGCAAAAGAAGAATATATTCATTGCTTCAGACCATGCAGGTTTTGATCTAAAAACTAAATTATTAAAGAATTTTCCAAAAATTAATGATTTAGGAACAAACACAGATGAGAGTGTTGACTATCCTGATTTTGCACACAAATTAACTAAAGAAATTCTTAAGAATAAGAAAAATGTTGGTATTTTAATCTGTGGAACTGGAGTAGGTATGAGTATTGCAGCTAATAGAAAAAAAGGTATTAGAGCAGGTCTTGTAAATAACTCAAAAACAGCAAGATTGATAAGAAAGCACAATGATGCTAATGTACTTGTTTTACCAGGAAGGTTCATAAATACCAATGAAGCAAAAAAATGTGTTCAGACTTTTCTTAGAACTAAATTTGAGTCTGGGCGGCACAAAAAAAGGATAAGTAAAATATGAAATCAGATTTATTCACAAAAGGAATTAAAGAAGCTGATCCAGAAGTTTATGGTACTTTAAGCCGTGAATTAGAAAGACAACAAAATCAAATTGAATTAATTGCATCAGAAAATATTGCTTCAAAATCTATTTTAAATGCTCAAGGTTCAGTAATGACAAACAAATATGCGGAAGGTTATCCTGGCAAAAGATATTATGGAGGTTGTGAGTTTGTTGATCAAGCTGAAGAGATTGCACTAGAAAGAGTAAAAAAACTTTTTAACTGTCAATATGCAAATCTTCAACCGCATAGTGGTGCTCAAGCAAATCAAGCAGTATTTTTAGCACTACTTAAGCCACATGATACTATTTTAGGTATGTCATTAGCATCCGGAGGTCATCTTACTCATGGTGCAAAGCCTAATTTATCAGGTAAGTGGTTTAATGCAGTACAGTATGGTGTAAAAAAAGATGGCAATGATAAAGATTTAATTGATTATGATGAAGTAGAGGCATTAGCATTAGAACATAAACCAAAAATGCTTATTGCTGGAGCTTCCGCTTATCCAAGAGTTATTGATTGGAAGAGGTTTAGAGATATTGCAGACAAAGTTGGAGCTTATTTCCTAGTTGATATGGCTCATTATTCAGGATTGGTTGCAGGTAAACAATATCCCAATCCAATAGATCATGCACACATAGTGACCTCAACAACTCATAAAACATTAAGAGGCGCAAGGAGTGCTATGATTTTAACTAATCATGAAGATTTATATAAAAAAATTAATTCAGCTGTTTTTCCAGGCCTTCAAGGAGGTCCTTTAATGCACGTAATTGCTGCGAGAGCAGTTTGTTTTGGCGAAGCTCTAAAACCTGAATTTGAAGATTATATTAAAAACGTAATAGCAAGTGCAAAAGTTATGTCACAAACTTTAGTCGATAGAGGTTTTAGAATTGTAACTGGAGGAACTGACTCTCATATTGTATGGTTAGATCTAACTCCTAAAGGATTAACAGGAGATAAAGCAGAAAAGATTTTAGAAGAAGTTGGACTTGCTTGTAATAAAAATGCAATCCCCTACGATCCCAATCCTCCTAAAGTAACAAGTGGACTTAGATTTGGTACAGCAGCTGCAACAACCAGAGGTTTTAATCAAGAAGATTTTAAACAAGTAGGAAATATGATTGCAGATATTTTAGATAGTCTATTATTATCAGAAAATGAAAGACAGCAAATTTTTAATAAAACGAGAAAAAACGTAGTTGAATTGTGCAGTAAATATCCAATTTATAATGAGGCGTTTTAGATGAGATGCCCATTTTGTAGTAATGAAGACTCTCAGGTAAAAGACTCTAGGCCCACTGAGGACAACACTGCTATTAGAAGAAGAAGAATATGTGAACAATGTGGGTCAAGATTTACAACATTTGAGAGAATTCAGCTTAGAGATTTAGTAGTTATAAAATCAAATGGTCAAAAGGAAGTTTTTGAGAGAGATAAGATGTTTAGATCTTTATCTATGGCACTACGTAAGAGAAATATTGACAATGAAAAAATTGAAAAAATTGTAAATGCCATTGTAAGAAAACTTGAAAATTCTGGAGAAAATGAAATTAAAACTAATATTATAGGACAGTATATAATGGAAGCTCTTATGCATTTAGATCAAGTCGCTTACGTAAGATTTGCTTCTGTCTATAAAAATTTTCGTGAAGCAAAGGATTTTGAAGACTTTCTTGGTAATTTAGAAGATAAGTAAAAATTAAGTGACACCATATAATTTAAAAATGATTAATTTAGCTCATAATATTGCTAAAAAAAAATTTGGCAAAACTTTTCCTAACCCAACCGTTGGTTGTGTTATTGCTAAGAATTCTAAAATAATATCAAAAGCGGTAACTAGTGAATCTGGAAGACCTCACGCTGAAGAGATTGCATTATCTAAAGCAGGAATTAAGTCTAAAGGTGCCACAATGTATGTAACTCTTGAACCTTGTTTTCACAGTTCTAAAAATGGCTCATGCACCGATCAAATACTAAGATCAGGCATTAAGGAAATTTTTATATCTTCCCCTGATCCTGATTTAAGAACATATAAAAAGAGTTTAAAAAAGTTAGTTAAAAATAATATAAATGTTCATATAGGTTTAGAAAAAAATAAAACTTATAATTTAAATAAATTTTTCTTTAAAAGTTTAGTTAAAAAAAAACCTTTTACTAAAGTAAAGTTGGCAATTTCAAATGATGAAAAAATTGCATGGCAAAATTATAAAAGTAAGTGGATTTCAAATAAATATAGTAGAGAATATGCACATAAAATTAGATCCAGAAGTCAAGCTATACTAACTACTTCAAAAACTATTATAAAAGATAATCCAAAATTTACTGTAAGATTAAAACAAAAAAAAGATAAGCATATTACATTAATAATTATTGATAAGGATTTAAAAATACCATTAACCTCTAAAGTTCTTAGAGATATTTCATATAAAAGAATTATAATTTTTACATCAAAAAATAATAAAAAATCTGAAAAATTAAATGAACTTGGATGTGAAATTATTTATTCAAAAATTACTAATAAAAATGAATTAAACTTAAAAAATATTTTTTTAAAAATATATAAACTTAAAATTTCAGATATTTTAGTTGAAGCGGGAGGTATTTTTTTTACAAATTTATTAAAAAATAATTTAGTAGATGAAATTCATCTTTTTAAATCAAAAATAAATATTGGCAATAAGGGCAAACCTGCTATTTGGGGAAAACAAATTAAAGATTTAAATATTATGATTAATGCAAAAAAAATGTTTAAAGATGATACTTATTTTTATTATAGTGTAGTTTAATGTTTACAGGAATTATTCAGGATATTGGTGAGATTCATTATTTGAAAGAAGGTCTTTATGAAATACATACTAAATTAGATTTAGTTCAATGCAAAGAAGGATCATCTATTTGTTGTAATGGTGTTTGTCTTACTGCAAAAAATATAAAAAAAAATTTAGATGGTACTTTTGTTTTTAATGTAAACATTGGAGAAGAAACAATTTTAAGATCTAATTTAGGTCAAAATATTTCAAATAAAAAAAAAATTAACATTGAAAAATCTTTATCAATTGGTGATGAAATTGGGGGTCATTTTGTTTATGGCCATGTTGATAATACAACATTAATTAAAGAAATAAAAATTCTTAAAAATAGCTGGCAATTTGATTTTGAAAAAAATTTTGATAATAATAATAAATTTATTGTTGAAAAAGCTTCCATATCAATAAATGGTATTTCACTAACCATTTCTAATGTAAAAGATAAGATTTTTAGTATATCAGTGATTGATCACACTTATAAAAATACAAATTTACAATTTTTAAATCCAGATGATTTAGTAAATATTGAATTTGATTATTTAGCAAGATTTGTAATTAAAAATGAAAAATAAAGAGATTGATAATAACCTATCTTCAATCGAAGAAATAATTGATGATGCCAGAAAAGGCAAAATGTATATTTTAGTTGATGATCCAGATAGAGAAAATGAAGGTGATCTAATTATACCTGCGCAATATGCTGATCAAAATTCTATAAATTTTATGGCAAAACATGGAAGAGGTTTAATTTGTCTTGCATTGACTAAAAATAGAATAAATAAATTAAAACTTCCATTAATGAATCCAAATAATCAAAAAAATGATTTAACTGCATTTACTGTTTCAATAGAAGCAAAAGAGGGAATCACTACTGGCATATCTGCAGCAGATAGAGCGCATACTATTTCAGTAGCTATAAATGATAATAGCAAAGAAGATGACTTAGTTTATCCAGGTCATGTTTTTCCTTTAATGGCATGGGATGGTGGAGTTTTAGAAAGAGCGGGTCATACAGAAGCTGCAGTTGATATATCAAAAATTTCAAAGCTTAATCCATCAGGTGTAATATGTGAAATTATGAGTGATGATGGTTCTATGGCAAGATTACCTGAAATTATTAATTTTGCAAAAAAGCATAATTTAAAAGTAGGCACTGTAAGTGAATTAATTAAATTTAGATTAAAAAAAACAAAGATTGTTAAATTAATTTCTCAAAGACCTTTTGAGAGTGAAATGGGATCTGGTTTTTTACTTAAAGTTTTTGAAAATACAATTTCAGGAGAAAAACATTATGCTTTAGTTAAAAACATAGAAAATAATAATGAACCATATTACGTAAGAATGCATAGATTAAATGTCACTAAAGATATATTTGAAGAAAAAAATATATTTGGAAGTGAAATCAGAAGTGCTTTTCAATTAATTGAAAAAAAAGGATCAGGAGCAATTGTTCTAATAAATAGTGATATGTCTCCTAATATATTAAAAAGATTTAACACTAGGAATAATCAGGATAACAAATTAGAATTAAGAGAGTATGGAGTTGGAGCCCAAATATTATCCCTTTTAAATATTAATAAAATAATTTTATTAACTAATAGCACTAAACGTATTATAGCATTAGAAGGTTTTAATATAAAAATTATTGATCAGCACACAATATGATTAAAAAAGTTTTAATTGTTTCATCTAATTATTATGAAAGTATATCTAATAATCTTTTACTTGGCTCAACAAATACCCTTAAAGAAAATAAAATACAATTCGATGTGTTAAATGCACCTGGTTGTTTTGAAATTCCATTTCTTATAAAAAAAAATATAAATAAGTATAATGGATTTATATCACTGGGATGTATTATTAAAGGTGATACATACCATTTTGAAGTAATAGCAAATGAAACATCAAGAAAAATAATGGATCTATCAGTTGAATTTTTAAAACCTATTGGTTTTGGTATTTTAACTTGTTATGATTTAAATCAAGCAGAACTAAGAAGTAATATAAATAAAAAAAATAAGGGTCGTGAGGCTGCTTTAGCTTGCATAAATTTATTATAATAAAATGCAAAATTTAACTAAGTCGCATACAAGGCTTGCATTTATTCAATATATTTTTCAATTAGAGTTTGTTGATGACAACTTACAAAATTTAAAAGAAGATTTTGAAAAACATTTTAATAATTCAAATATTACAGCAATTGGTGAAAAAAAAGAGTTTAAACTAAAGTTTAATAAAAATTTTTTTAATACATTATCTGATAACTACATTAATAATTTTGAAAAAAAAAAAATAATTAACCAATTAAATACATATATAGACTTTAATAGGAAATTTGAAAAATGGGATAATATACTTAAATCAATTATTATAGCTTTAATTTCTGAACTACAAAATACTAATTCAACTAAATTTAAAATTGTAATTAATGATTATTTAAATATTTCTAAAAGTCTTGTTTCTGAAAATGAAACTAAAATACTAAATGCTTTAATTCAAAAATATATAGATGAAAAAGAAATTATATTATAATAACCTATCTGAAAGTATAATATTAAATCAATATTTAAAGAAACTAAATTATAAAAAAGATGGTACATATAATTTTGAAAATGATGCCTCTTATATAAAATTAAAAAAAATAAAAAAATTAGTTGTTACAACTGACTCAATATCAGAAAATATAGATTTCTTTAAAAATGATGATCCCAGATCTATTGCACACAAAATTATAAAAATAAACTTATCAGATTTATCAGCTATGGGTTCAACTGCTTTTACATATACTTTAAATTTATTTATTCCCAATTATATTGATAAGATTTGGTTAAAGATTTTTACAAAAGAAGTAAATAAATTACAAAAAAAATATAACATTTATCTCTTAGGTGGTGATATTTCTAAATCTAAACAACTTTCTTTGACTGCTACTTTTTTTGGATATTCAAAAAATAACTTAATTGTTGAGCAAAATAAAATTAATATTAACGACGATATTTGGGTCACAGGCAATATAGGAGATTCATTTATTGGTTTAGAAATTTTAAAAAATAAACTTATTTTAAATGATAAAAAATTAAAAAAATATTTTACTAATAAATATTATTACCCTAAACCATGCTTAATTGGATCACAAATATCGATGATAATTAAATCTATGAAGGATATTTCAGATGGATTATTTGGTGATCTAAATAAAATGTTATTTAATAAATATGGTGCAAAATTAAATTTATCTAAAATACCATTAAGTAATAATCTAAAGATAATTACTAAAAAATTTAATATTAATTTAAATAAAATTATTAATTCTGGCGATGATTATCAACTTATTATTATTTCAAATAAAAAAAATAGTAGTAAATTATTAAAAATAGCAAAAAAAAATAAAATCAAAATATCTAAAATTGGAGTGATAACAAAAAAATTAGGACTTATAGATGATTCAGATGAAACCATAGATATCCCAAGTGAATTTGATCATTTTCGCTAATATCTTGATTTTTTCAAAACTTTCTGTCATATGACCACCAATTTTTTTAAGGAGTTTTAAATGACAACAATGCAAATATTTATTGTAGTATGTGGATTAGCGGCCGTTTTATATGGATTAGTTACATCTAGACAAATTTTATCGCTTGATACTGGGAATGATAAGATGAAAGAAATAGCTAGTGCTATTCAAGAAGGAGCAAGAGCTTATCTTAACAGGCAATATATGACTATTGCGATAGTGGGTATTGTTATATTTGCATTAATTTGGTTAGTTTTCGACTTGGCTTCTGCAATTGGATTTTTAATTGGAGCTTTTTTTTCTGGAGCAGCTGGTTATGTTGGTATGAATATTTCAGTTAGATCTAATGTTAGAACAACACATGCTGCAAGTAAAAGTTTAGCTGATGGATTATCAGTATCTTTTAAGGCAGGTGCAGTAACTGGAATGCTAGTTGCTGGATTTGCACTATTATCAATAGCAGTATTTTATTTTTTATTACATAATTCAGGTTCATTTCCTGGAAGAGAAATTGTCGCCCCTCTAGTTTCTCTTGGCTTTGGAGCATCTTTAATATCTATTTTTGCTAGATTGGGAGGTGGAATTTTTACCAAAGGTGCAGATGTAGGAGCTGATCTTGTAGGTAAAGTAGAGGCTGGAATTCCTGAAGATGATCCAAGAAATCCTGCAGTAATTGCTGATAATGTTGGCGATAATGTGGGGGACTGTGCTGGTATGGCTGCTGATCTATTTGAAACATATGTAGTGACTGTAGTAGCAACTATGGTCCTTTCGTCAATTTTCTTTGCTGATGTTACAGGTATGATGATTTACCCTTTAGCAATTGCTGGTGTGTGCACTTTAGCCAGTATTATTGGAACTTATTTTGTGAAACTCGGTAAAAGTGAAAATATAATGACTGCTTTGTATAAAGGTTTTGCAGTATCAGCAGTTTTGTCAGCTGTACTTCTTTATTTTATTACTGATCACGTCATAAGTTTAGATAGTGTTTTTATAGTAGATGAAAAATCTTTTACAGGTATGTCACTTTTCTATTGCGGTTTATTAGGTCTAATTATTACCGGTTTGATTATTTGGGTAACAGAATATTACACAGGAACTAATTATAGACCTGTTCAAAGTATTGCTCAAGCATCAACAACTGGACATGGAACAAATGTTATTCAAGGACTGGCAATAAGTTTAGAGGCTACAGCACTGCCGGCTTTAATTATTGTAGCGGGAATAATAATTACTCATTCTTTAGCAGGATTATTTGGTATAGCTATTGCAGTTACTACTATGTTAGCTTTAGCTGGAATGGTTGTTGCTTTAGATGCCTATGGTCCAGTTACTGATAATGCTGGTGGAATTGCAGAAATGTCTGAACTTGATGACAATGTTAGAAAAACCACTGATGCATTAGATGCTGTAGGTAATACAACTAAAGCTGTTACTAAAGGTTATGCTATTGGTTCAGCTGGTTTAGGAGCTTTAGTTCTATTTGCTGCTTATACTGAAGATTTAGAACACTTTGCTAAAGATCCTTCTAGCTCATTATATGGTATTAATGTTTCATTTGATCTATCTAATCCTTATGTTGTAGTTGGATTGTTAATAGGTGGCTTGCTACCTTTTTTATTTGGTGCAATGAGCATGACTGCTGTAGGAAGAGCAGCTGGTTCAGTTGTTATAGAAGTTAGAAGACAGTTTAAAGAAATACCTGGGATTATGGAGGGTAAAGAAAAACCAGAATATGGTACTTGTGTAGACATACTTACTAAATCAGCAATCAAGGAAATGATTATTCCTTCAATGTTACCTGTTTTATCACCTATAGTAGTATATTTTGTTATATTATTAATAGCTGGACAATCAGCAGCATTGTCTTGCCTAGGGGCTTTATTACTTGGAGTAATTATTACTGGATTATTTGTTGCAATTAGCATGACAGCTGGTGGTGGAGCATGGGATAATGCTAAAAAATATATTGAAGATGGCAATCATGGTGGAAAAGGAAGTGAAGCACATAAAGCAGCTGTAACAGGAGATACTGTAGGAGATCCATATAAAGATACAGCTGGTCCAGCAGTTAATCCAATGATTAAAATAACTAATATAGTTGCACTGTTATTGCTAGCTTCTATTTCAATGTAAATTTTACTGGGATGTTGGAAGTTCTTGACTTCCAACTCCCCCAAAAATTTTTTCTATTAAACCTCTTTTTATAATATTATTTTCAGTTTCTTCACTAACAATTTCTAAATCTCCTTTATCTAAAAGGTTATAAACTTTAGTTTTTGTAATATTGTCTGCATCATTAAATTTAAATACAAATATATAACTATATTCAGTTTGATTTCTTAAGAAACTTTTTTTGATTTTTTTTTCAGAAAAATAAAAGTATTTATTTTCTATTGGATCAATAAAATTAGGTTTACCTAATTTTTCTAACAAAATAGTCTTATTTTTAAAATTGATATTTTCTAAACTTTCTTTATTTAATATTTTACCAGAATAAATAATTTGTTGATTACAAGAATATAAAATTAATGTTATTATTATAAAAAATATATACTTAAACATCTCTAACTTATTATGATCTTACAGTACTTTCAAAAAAAAGAAAATAAAGATAAAAAGTATGCTTTATCAAAATATTCTAATATCTTAGAAATTAGTAATAATTTCATAAAAAACAATAATTTTTTTAAAAATCACACCTTTAATACATCTTTTGAAATTATATCAATTATTTTACTTATTCATATCAAATTAATAAAAGATATAAAAATTAATAACTATAAAAAAATTAATGAATATTTAATCAATAGTTTTATCTCTGATCTTGATGAAAGTTTAAGAATTAATGGGATAGGAGACATGTCTATAGGAAAGTATGTAAAATCATATGTAAAAAAATTTTATTTTAGATTGTCAAAATTTGATAAAATTTCAAAAACATCAGCTAATAATATTTTTTATGAATATTTTTCAATTTTTGATATAATTTTAGATGAAAGAAAAAAAGAAGCTTCAAAAAAAATGGATATAATCTATAAGTCAATTGTAGAATCTTATGAATTTTCTTAAAATTTTATTAAATTCAAGTAAATATATCTTGCAATAATTAAATTTTCTAATATTGGGAACTAATTATGGCTGTACCTAAAAGAAAAACCAGCACTTCAAAACGTAATATGAGAAGATCTCATCTTTCTATTAAAGATATCAATGTTGTTATTGATAAAGAATCAGGCGAACCTAGACTTTCTCATAAGATAGATATTTCTACAGGCACTTATAAAGGTCGCCAGGTTTTTACAAAAAAGAAAGATAAATCAACAAATTAAATATAATGTCTAATCGACAATTTACCATTGCTATCGATGCAATGGGCGGAGAAAATAGTCCTTACAAAGTTCTTAAAGGAAGTGAAATTTTTTTAAATAATAATATTGATGTTAAATTAATATTTTTTGGAGATGAAAAAATAATTTCAAATACACTTCAAAATAATAAAATAAAATTAATAAATTATGAAGTAGTTAATACTACTCAAAATGTAACTGATGAAGATAATGCAAATACTATTTTAAGATCAAGAAAAGATAGTAGTATTTATAAAGGTTTAGAGTTTATTAAAAATAAAAATAATTGTGGTTTTGTATCTGCTGGAAATACAGCAGCATTAATGATTTTATCCAGATTACATCTGGGAATGATTACTGGCATTGATCGACCTGCAATTTGTTCATTAATACCTAATAGAAATAATTATTCACTAATGTTAGATTTAGGTGCAAATGTTACTGTTAATGCATCAAATCTATTTCAATTTGCTTTAATGGGCTATTGTTATTATGCTGTAACTAATCCAAACAAGAAGCCAAAAATTGGTATTCTTAATATAGGTACTGAAAATAATAAAGGTTTAGAATTTCTACAAGAAGCAGCTGAGCTAATATCTAATAGTTTTTTAAAAGAATATTACACTGGCTTTATTGAGCCAAACAAAATTACAACCGGTTTATGTGATATTATTATTTCTGATGGTTACACTGGTAATATTATGTTAAAATCTGCTGAGGGAATTTCTGATTTTATAACATCTAATTTAAAAAAGATGTTTTCTAAATCTATTTTAAATAAGTTAACCTATAAAATACTTGAAAATGATTTAGATAAATTAAGAGAACAAGTTAATCCTGAAATATATAATGGGGCTACATTAATAGGATTAAATGGAATTTCTATAAAAAGTCATGGTAATGCAAGTCCTTTTGCTTTTAGTAGTGCTATCAATAAGTGCTACAACTTTATTAATAATGATTTAAATGATAAAATAATTAAATCAGTTACAAGTTTATGACTTTAAATAAAAATATTACTAGAGATGATATCGCTGAGAGTATTAATTCAGAATTTGGACTTTCTAAGAAAGACTGTCTAGATTTAGTTCACGATATAGTAGAAATTATAGTTAAAGGTTTGGAAAATAATAACATAGTTAAAATCCATAACTTTGGAACTTTTAAATTAAAAAGAAAAAATAGTAGAATAGGTAGAAATCCTAAAACAAAAGAAGAGATTATGATTACAGAGAGAAATGTAATTACTTTTAAGCCAAGTAAAAGAGTTTTAGAATTTATTAATAACTCTAATAATGAATAAAAAATATTTGAATATTAAGGAAGTATCTAAAATACTTAATATAAAAGAACATGTAATTAGATATTGGGACTCAAAAGATCCAAAAACAAATCAATTTAGGATAGAAGGTATATCAATAAGGAGCAAAGGTGGAACAAGGTATTTTAACAAAGATAACATAGTAAAGTTAAAAAAAATTAGAGATATTTTATTTGAAAATGGAGAGAGTAATTAC
>CACDMT010000024.1 GCA_902553945.1 uncultured Alphaproteobacteria bacterium
AGAATACCAGCAGCACCAGTAGAATGGTCTTTTGAAATAATAACATTACTATAATCAACCCCAGAATTTTGATATATTTCTTTAGCCATCGAACCAAATTGATCGTCACCTATTTTTGAAATAAAAAAAGTATTTGCCCCAGCTTTAGCTGCAGCTACAGCTTGATTAGATCCTTTTCCGCCAGGGCCTATAATAAAATTTTTACCAAGAATTGTTTCACCCTCAACAGGAATCTTTTCTCCAAAAAAAACTAGGTCGGCTACAAAAATACCAAGTACGCTAATCGACATAATTACTTATCGATTATCCAAACACTACCATCAGGTTTAATTACACCTTTTGTTAAAATAAAATTACAATACGGTCGTCTTTCACTAGTTGTAATATAGGCATATGTTGATCTTGATTGCTTATAAAACTCTTGTCTTTCATATGATCCTATGTTCCAGTGATCACCTGATACTTCCTTAATAGCATCAATTACTTCTTTATTAGCTTCATTAATTTCATTTGGTTGATTATCAACTTCCATTCGGTGAACGGCTGAGTCAACGAAACTATCTAATGGAAAAACAGATAAAACTGATTTCATTACAGTTGTCATGTCTAATCCATCTAATCGATGAACTCTATTGTGATTTGAATGAGCTGGATAATTAATATCAGATATGACTAGTCTGTCACCATGACCCATTTCACGAAGTGTTTTTAATATATCAGGGCTTAAAATAGGATCGACGTTAATTAACATATTTTTAGTATATCACTCTCCGTATGGGATCCAAATATTTTTTACTTGAGTACTTTGATATAAAAACTCTTGTAAGAAGTTTTCTTCTTTAGAAGACCAATCAAGATTTTTTGATTGTGGACACCAACTTCTCTTTAAATTTGATGTCGTACTTTGAGTAATTTTGAGACGTTCGTTATTATTTTCACTAAAAAACCAAATACCATCTATATTTTCGTGTTCAGCTAAAATTTTATTTAAACTATTTTGTTTAGTTGTAAGAATATTAATATATCCAGCTGGAACATCAGAAGTATCCAATAATTGGTATAATTCTGTTGCTAAAAGAGAAGTTTTTTGACCTGGAATAATAATATTAGCATTACCAGCTGCAAAATTCGCTCCTAAAGTTGTTATTAAACTTAAAAGTGGAAAATCATCATTTAAAATATTTGCTACTACACCAATTGGTTCTTTAACCGCTAACGTTAAACCTCTTATAGGAGGGTTATGAATAGATCCTTCAAACTTATCAGCCATAGCACCATAATAAAATAATCGCTCAATTGATTGATCAAATTCTTTTTCAGCATCCTTTTGAGAAATTCCTATTAAAGATGATAGCAAGTTTGAAAAAGTATTTTTTCTATCTTGAAAATTCTCAGCTAAATAATAAAGAATTTGAGCTCTATTAAAATTAGAAGAAGATTTGCTAACTGCCTTAGATGCAACCTCAACCGTATCTCTTACATCTTTACGATTGGCATTTGGAACATCACAAATAAAATTATTTTTAGAGTCATAAGAAGAAAAAGAATAACCACTATCAGGTCTTTTTTGTTTACCTCCAATATATAATTTTGGCGTCCTATCTATAGAATTAGATGATTGAATTTTTGATGATTTCTTTAATCTGTTTGATTTATATCTTGGCAATGGTAATTTTGAATATGCTCTAATACCTTCCCCACCTCCTTCACGTCCAAAACCACTTTCTTTGTAACCGCCAAAACCACAAGCAGCATCAAATAAATTTGTTGAATTTATCCAAATCACTCCAGCTTTTACTTTGGGAGCAATATCTAAAGCTAAGTTAATATTTTCAGACCAAATACTTGCAGCAAGTCCGTATGGGGTATTATTAGCAATTGAAACAGCTTCACTTGGCTTTCTAAATGTCATTGTTGTTAAAACTGGTCCAAATATTTCTACTTGAGCAATAAAAGAAGATGGTGTTACATTAGTAAACAAAGAAGGAGGATAAAATAAACCATTTGTTGGACAAGACCATGAGGGTTGCCATAATTTATTTCCATCTTTTTGTGCTTTATTTACTAAGGAATTAATTTTTTTAAGCTGAACTGGAGCAACTATGGCTCCAATATCAATAGACTTGTCCAATGGGTCTCCGACTCTCAATTTTTCCATTCTTTTCTTTAATTTTTGAATAAATTTTTTCTCAATACTTTCTTGCAAAAGCAATCTTGATCCAGCACAACAAACTTGGCCCTGATTAAACCAAATTGCATCAACAACCCCCTCAACAGCACTATCTAAGTCGGCATCTTCAAAAACAATAAAAGGAGATTTGCCTCCAAGTTCCATAGTCATTTTTTTATCTGGATCGTTATTTGTTTGAATTATTTTTTTTCCAACTTCTGTTGATCCAGTAAATGCAATTTTCTTAATGTCTTTGTGTGATGTTATAAATTCACCAGTAGTACCATCTCCTGTAATAATATTAATTACGCCACTAGGAATTTTTGCTTTTTGACAAAGTTCAGCAAAGTATAATGCAGTAAGAGAAGTATATTCTGCTGGTTTTAGTACCACTGTGTTTCCAAGAGCAATTGCTGGTGCAATTTTCCAGGCTAACATTAATAAAGGAAAGTTCCATGGTATAATTTGCCCAACAACACCAATTGAATTATCAGAATTATTTGTATTTCTTGCAGCCCAACCAGCATGATAATAAAAATGTCTTGAAACAAGTGGTATGTCAATATCTCTTGTTTCTCTTATTGGCTTCCCATTATCAATAGTCTCTAAAACGGAAATAAACCTTGAATTTTTTTGAATAAGACGAGCAAGTGCATATAAATATTTTGATCGCTTAAAAGAAGATAATTTAGCCCATTTAACGTGAGCTTTTTTTGCAGCACTTATTGCTATATTAACATCTTTTTTAGAAGCTACAGAAAGTGAAGCAATTTTTTTATTGGTAGAAGGATTAATAATATTTAATTTTTTTGAACTAGAAGATTTTACAAATTTACCATTAATAAAAATGTTATTGGGTTTTTTTAAATTTTTTATCCAACTATTTACTTCATTGCTATCTTCAGGAGATGGTCCATAAGATATATTTTGAAAATTTTTAATGATCTTATTCATTTTATCCTATTGCCAATTTTTCTTTATTTGCATATCTGCCACTTGTGAAGTGATATAATTGTCTTTCAATATCGATTAATAAACTAGAGGCACCAATTCGCAATAATTTAGGATTTATCCATTCAAATCCTAGTTCTTCAGCAACTAATATTAGAAATTCTAAAACTGACTTTGCTGTTGATATGCCGCCTGCTGGCTTGAAACCAATTTTCTTGCCTGTTTTGGAATAAAAATCACGTATCATTCTAAGCATTACAAGACTATTATTTAAGTTTGCATTTGTGCTTTCTTTACCTGTTGAAGTTTTAATAAAATCAGCTCCTGCCATCATACAAACCAATGATGCCTTTGCCACATTTCGAAGAGTTTCAAGATCACCAACACCAAGAATAGCTTTTACTTTTGTTTTACCTGCTGTATCTTTAAAACTTCTTACCTCATCATATAATTTTTTCCAATCATTCTGTAAAACATAACCTCTATTGATAACAATATCAATTTCATCAGCACCATCTTTAATTGAATCAGTAATTTCCTTCTTTCTTGTTGCATATGAAGACAGTCCCGCCGGAAAACCAGTTGATACAGCTGCTATTGGTAATTGATTTTGTAATAATTTCTTACAATCCTTTATAAGATGGTGGTAGACACAAACAGCTCCAACTTTCACAGATTTTTTTTCTAAACCAAGATCATTTAATATATAATTATCTATGGGATTTAATGCTTTATTGCATAATCTCTCAACTTTGCCAAATGTATCATCCCCACTTAAAGTTGTTAAATCAATTAGAGTAACTGCTTTTAGTAACCAAGCAACTTGAAATTCTTTTTTTACCGTTCTTCTTTTAGTTAATGTTATAGTTCTTCTCTCAACAGCACTTAAATTTATTTGAACGTTATCGATCCAACTAGTATCTAAATTATAAAAATTTTTATTACTCATTGCTAGATTTTTTCATCTCTTAATGGCCTATTTAAAAGTTTAATAAGTTCTTCTTTTAAATCATACTTGTTATAAAGTATATTATAGACAGACTCCATTATTGGCATTTCAATTTTATTTTTTTTTGAAATATTATAAACTGCCTCAACAGTATAATATCCTTCAGTTACTTCTTGAGATTTTATTAAATCAGAAAAATTTTCATATTTTGATGATGCAATCTTAATTCCAAATTGTGTATTTCGTGAACTATGAGAACCACATGTTAAAATTAAATCACCAAGTCCAGATAAGCCAAATAAAGTATTTTTATTTGCTTTAAATTTTTCAGCAAATCTTGTCATTTCAACGAATGATCTTGATATTAAAGCGCTTTTTGCATTTTCACCTAAATTTAATCCTTCTGAAATACCTGAAGCTATTGCATAAATATTTTTTAATGCTCCTCCAATTTGTGTGCCTATTAGGTCAGGAGAATAATACATTCTAAAATTTTTACTTGTTATTAGTTCGGATATTTTTTCAAAATCTTTTTTTTTCTCAGTAGCTAAAGTAACTGCTGTTGGTAAATTCTGAGATACTTCATTTGAAAATGATGGGCCAGATAAAACACTTATGGTTTTATAATTTATAATTTCATTAATTACTTCTGTTAAAAATTTTGATGAGGAGATTTCAATTCCTTTTGAACATAAAATAACATTCTTTATATTATTTATTTTTAGCTCCTCTAATACTTCTCTAATTTTCTGAGCTGGTAAGGAAATAAATAGAAATGTTACATCTTTAAGTTCATTTAGTGAAGAAGTAGCTGATACGTTTTCATTAAATGAACTATATTTTAATTTTGGATTTATTTTGTGCTCATTGATTGATTTTACAATATTTTCGTCCCGAGCATAAATTATTACCTTTTGCTCACTTAAAATTCTTGCAAGCGCGCTGCCCCAGACACCTCCACCTAGAATTCCAATTGTCATTAATTTTGTCTTTATCTGGTGAGGCAAATGAAGTCAATTTATGGTTTTTGGCTAAAATAATAGGTTTTTTTTAAAAAAAACTGCATGATTGATTTTTGTAAGTAGTATATGAGGTAAATTATATAAAAGTATACTTTTTTGGAGGAAATATGAAAAAATTACTTCTAGCTGTTATTGTTAGTTTGTCGACTGTTTCGACTGCTTCTTTAGCAGAAATTAAAGTGGGAATTATTCTTGGTTTTACAGGACCAATTGAATCTTTAACTCCTGCTATGAGAGATGGTGCTAGAATGGCATTTGATGAAGCATCAAACTCTGGAAACCTATTAGGTGGTGAATCAATTACTATCTTAGAAGCTGACTCAACTTGTGTTGACTCTGCAGCTGCAACTGCTGCTGCTGAAGGATTAGTAGCTGATGGTGTAACTGCAATAATGGGTGCTGACTGTTCAGGTGTAACAGGTGCAATTAATGCTAACGTTGCTGTTCCAAATGGTATCATTATGGTATCACCTTCAGCAACATCTCCTGGTTTAAGTAGTGTTCCAGATAATGGAACTTTTTGGCGTACAGCTCCATCGGATGCAAAAGGTGGACAAGTACTTGCTAAACTTGCACTTAGCAGAGGAATTGAAAGCATTGCTGTAACTTACACAAACAATGACTATGGAAAAGGTCTTGCTGAAGTTTTTGAAAAATCATTTGCTTCAGGTGGAGGAACAATCACTGCTTCTGCGTCTCATGAAGATGGTAAAGCTGATTATTCTTCAGAGGTTGGTGTTCTTGCATCAGCTGGTGGAGATGCTCTTCTAGTTATTGGTTATATCGATGATGGTGGAAAAGGAATGATTGAAGCATCTCTAGATTCAGGTGCATTTGATTTATTTGTTCTATCTGCTGATAAACAATCAATTCTAAACAATATTAGTAAAGTATCTAATGCTCCAGGTATTAAAATTAATCCTGGTCAATTATCATACGGCTTACAAATGTTAGCCGCTGGTAAAGATATTGACTACCAAGGTGCAACAGACGTAGAATTTAATGCGTTTGGTGATGCAGCTGGTGCATTTAAAGAGTTAGAAGTTAGCGGTGGCGAATTCGTTACTGTTGGCGCTCTTTAATATTTAATTAAATTTATTATACAAAACCCCGGTTTATACCGGGGTTTTTTATTTGATATAAAATAATTAATGCTAAAAAGAAATTAGTATGTCTGTAATAAAATGCAATTGTGAGAAGTGTAAAATATACTTACACGAAAGTAAAATACATTACTCTGTTTTTTGCGGGTGTGAAGATTGTCGTCAGGCTGGAGAATGGGGTCACTCTAAAGGTGGTCCATTACCTGAAAAATTACAAAAATTAATTTATGTTCGCTCTGATATTAAAGAGGTGGAAGGTAAGAAATATATGCATGCTTATCAATTGCGCAGTAACGCAAGGTCAACAAGAATATATTGCAAGGAATGTTATAGTATTATTGGTATTGATCATATTAATTACAAAGATACAGTATTTATGCTGATTCCTCAGTTGTGCAAAACAGATTTAGATCTAAGCATTAAACAAGTAGCAGCTATTTTTATGAATGACTATCCTTACAAAGATATATCAATGATTGGTGAAGATGTTTTTTTTATGAGAGATTTTAAAGATGAGAATATAAATCATAAATATAATACTCTTATGCGCCCTCTTCGACCTGAATATAAAAAACCTAAGGGAATTAGTTTTATACAGTTAATAAAAGAAGTTGATGGTGTAACTGTTTTAAATTTAAAACAGGGTCAAAAAATTTTAAATTCTTAAAAATTAAGAGTGTCTAATTTTTTCGGGTATAATCCCTTTAGGTCTATATCGTAAAATTAGCAGTAAAATTAAACCCATAAATAAATACCTAAAATAAGGAACACTATCTAATAAATGTAATTTTAAGGCATTAGTTGGTTCTAAACCTGCTGTTAATTGATTAATAATAAATGTTGTAAGTGGTGCAGCTTCTATCCATGAAAACCAGATAACAAAACCACCAAATATAGCGCCTAAATTATTTCCACTGCCACCAACAATAACCATGATCCAAATGATAAAAGTAAAACGAAGTGGTCTATATCCAGATGGGGTAAATAAACCATCTAATGTGACTAACATTGCTCCTGCAACTCCCACTATAGCTGCTCCAATAACAAAAATTATCAAATGTTGTTTAACAATATCTTTACCCATTGCATTTGCGGCTGTTTCATTATCTCTAATTGCTCTCATCATTCGACCCCAAGGAGATAATTGTGCCTTATTAGCAAAATAAAAAATTATCACCATGACTATAAGAAATAATAGAGCGTAAGATAATTTTACAAATATTCCAGAGCCATCAATGATAAGGTTATTTAAAACTTGTTGTCTATCACTTGTATCAATGATGTTATTTAACTTTGTTGAATTGAGATAAGTTACTAAATTAATAAACCAGTCAGCGTTTTGTAGATTTATTTCATATGGAACTGGTCTTTTTAAACCAATAACATTTTTTACTCCCCTTGATAGCCATTCTTCATGTTTTAAAACACTAACGACTATTTCGGAAATACCAAGCGTAACAATAGCAAGATAATCAGATCTAAGCCCAAGCGCAACTTTACCGATAATAAATGCAACTCCAGCCGCAAAAAATCCTCCGACAATCCATGAGAATATTATTGGGAGCCCTAGCCCGCCAAGAAAACCAGCAATAGCCGGATTAACATCTTCAATATTATCAGTAGCAGTTAAATAAAAATGTCTGATTAATAGAATACCAAAAAAAATTACTATCGTATTTAAAAGATATCTATTCCTTTTTTTTGTTACAATCTTATTAATATACATTACGGCAATAACTAATATTACAAGTAAAATAAAACTGATACCCAATCCTCTTCCTCCAACTTGCCATGACTCTGTAATAGGAGGATAAGAAACAATTACTGCAGCTAATCCACCCATAGCAAGAAAACCCATGACACCAAAATTTATAACTCCAGCATACCCCCAGGAAATATTAACACCCATAGTCATAATGGCTGAAATAATACACATATTTAAAATTACTAAACTAACTGACCAGCCTTGAATAAAACCTACAAAAATAAAAAGGGAAATCATAATTGCAATAGCAATCCATTCGTAACTTTCAAATTTTATCATAAGACTCTTCCTTTAAATATTCCTGAAGGTCTAATTAATAAGACAATAACTAAAATTGAAAATGATACAGCAAATTTGTAATCTGTTGAGAGTAATTGAACTAATCCCGTTGGCTCTAAAGGGCTTGGGAGCAAATATACTAAAAATTTCTTATAAGCATAAGTTACCATAATTTCAGAAAAAGCAATTACATAACCTCCAACAACGGCTCCAAAAGGATTGCCTATTCCTCCAACAATTGCAGAAGCAAATATAGGCAATACTAAATTTAAATAAATGATTGGTTTATAACTTTTATCTAAACCATATAAAGTTCCAGCTACGCAAGCTAAAACGCCTACAATTATCCATGTTGTAAAAACTACTTTATCAGGATTAATACCTGATAATAATGCTAAATCTTCATTATCAGAAAATGCTCGCATTGATTTACCTGTTTTTGTTTTTTGTAAAAACCAAAAAGTAAAAGTCAATAGAACAATAGTTATTAATATTGTTATGACTTGGGAAGATTTTAATGCTAATCCTTCATTTAAACCTGTCATAACTTTAAACTGTTTTGCCTTCATTATAAATTTTTGACCATCTGAAAATTTAATTGTTTCAGTTCCAATAATAATTCTAATTATGGCGTTAATAACAAACATAACTCCAATTGAAACCATCGCGAGTACAACTGGAACACTTTTTTGGTATCTATAATATTGAAAAACAAATTTATCTGAAATAATACATAAAATTATTGTCGCTATTATACCAATTGGCAATGCTAATAACGCTGTTGGAAGAATACCTAAATTAATATTTTGTGATTGAAAAAACCAAGTAAATAATATTGTTATCATTGCTCCAAATGACATTATTTCACCATGAGCAAAATTTGCAAACCGAAGAATTGCATATACAAAAGTAACACCTAATGCCCCTAAAGCTAATTGAGAACCGTATGCTATTCCAGGAATAATTATAAAATTAAGAAGTACTACTATAGAGTTTAAAAAATCTATCACTTTTTAACCTCCTAAAAAAGACTTTCTTACTTCTGAATTATTTAAAAGTTCTTCTCCTGAACCCTCTCTACTATTTCTTCCATTAACTAAAACGTATCCTCTATCAGCAATATTAAGTGCTTGTTTAGCATTTTGTTCAACCATTAATATACCAACTCCAGTTTTTCGTACTTCTATTATTCTTGAAAATAATTCATCCATTACTATTGGTGAAACACCAGCTGTAGGCTCATCTAACATTAAAATTTTTGGTTTAGTCATTAGTGCTCTACCAAAGGCAACTTGTTGCCTTTGACCTCCAGATAATTCACCAGTATTTTGATTTCTTTTTTCTTTCAAAATAGGGAACAAATTAAAAATATCATTTATTGTATGAGTAATTTCATCTTTTCTTAAAAAGCCACCCATTTCTAAATTTTCTTCTACTGTCATACCTGTAAATACATTTTGGGTTTGTGGCACAAATGCTAAACCTAAATTTATTCTATTTTGAGGTAACATAGTTGTTATTTCTTTTTTTGAATACTCAACAAAACCAGAGGTAAGTTTTAACATTCCAAGTAATGCTTTCATAGCTGTTGATTTACCTGCACCATTTGGTCCTACAATAACAACTATTTCTCCTTCATTAACCTCTAAATTAATCTCTTTAATTATATCAATGCCACCATAACCAGCTGTTAAATTATTTCCTACTAAACTAATCATAATTTACTTTTTTTTAGACCTTTACCTAAATACGCTTCAATAACAATTTCATTATTTTTAACTTCTTCAAAATTGCCTTTAAAAAGTACTGAACCTTCTGCCATAACTATTACAGGGTCACAAATTTTTTCAATCAAATCCATATCGTGCTCAATAACAAAGAAAGTATAATTTTTTTCTTTATTTAATCTTAAAATTGCATCAGTTATTTCATTTAAAAGAGTTCTGTTTACACCTGCTCCAACTTCATCAAGTAAAACAATTTTAGGATCTACCATCATAGTTCTTCCTAATTCTAATAATTTTTTTTGTCCCCCTGATAAATTACCTGCTAATTCTTGAGTCAAATTAGTTAAATTTAAAAAATTAATTACCTCAACCGCTTTTTCTCTAATTTCTTCCTCTTGCTTTTTTACTTTTAAATTGTTTAATAGTGCGTATGATAATTTTTCACCGTATTGGTTTGGAGGAACCATCATTAAATTTTCCAAAACAGTAAGACTAGAAAATTCATGTGCAATTTGAAAGGTTCTCAAAACACCCTTAGCAAATAACTCATGAGGTTTTAAATATGATATATTCTCATTATTAAGAAAAATATTTCCCTCATCAGGATCGTATAATCCCGCAATTGTATTAAATAAAGTAGTTTTTCCTGCGCCATTAGGTCCAATTAATCCAGTTATTGAACCTTCTTCGACTTTAATCGATGCATTATGTACTGCTTTTAATCCTCCAAAGAATTTATTTACATTCTTAATTTCAAGCATTGTTTAATTTTTTGATATTACTATTTAATTCAGCGTTTAACACTAATCCAATAGATATCATAATAGCTAGCATAACTGAACCTCCATATGATATTAATGGCAATGGTATTCCAACAACAGGCATTAAACCAGAAACCATAGATATATTCATTATTACATAAATAAATAAATTTGTACCGACACCAATAGATAATATTCTTCCAAAAATATGAATTGATTTAATACTTATAAAATAACAAATAGAAATAACCATTATAAACAATATTATAATAAAAATAGTCCCTATAAATCCAAATTCTTCACCGATTAATGTAAATATAAAATCAGTTTGTTTTTCTGGAAGATATTGAAGATATGCTTGAGTTCCTTCCAAAAATCCTTTACCGGATATTCCTCCTGATCCAAGAGCGATTTTTGATTGAATTAATTGATATCCCATACCTAATGCATCAGCTTCAGGATTAAGAAAAGATATAACTCTATCTTTTTGATAAGGTTTTAAAAAATTTAAGAGTAAAGGTATAGAAATTATTGCAGTAGCAAAACCCAGAATAAACTTCCATAACCTAACACCGCTAGCAAACAAAATAAAAACTCCAAGAATTAAAATACTTATGGCCGTACCTAAATCAGGTTGAATTGCTACTAAAACAAATGGAATGAATAAAATTAAAAAAGGTAAAAACAAGTTTAATATTTTTTTAACCTCTGAAAACTTTAAATCATTATAATATTTAGCCAAAGATAAAATAATTGTTATTTTAATTATTTCCGATGGTTGAATATTAAATCCAAAAATACTAATCCAACGTGTAGCGCCTTTTCCAATAGCTCCAATTAATTCAACTGATAATAATAACAATAGAGATAAAAAAAAAATAGAGTATGTATATTTATATATTAACCTAATATCTATTAATGCAATAAATATAGTTAAAAAAAGTAAAACAATTAACCTTGTTAAATGTCTTGATGCCCAAGGTGAATAAGAGCCACCAGCCGCTGAATACAATCCTGCAGCACCTATAAAAGATATAAGAATTATTAAGAATAATAATAAATAGTTTAAATTTTTAATCTTTAATAACATTAACTATCTAATTTATTTACAAATTGAAAAATTTGTTTTGCTATTGGTGCTGCTGTTGACGCTCCAGATCCACCATGTTCAATTACGACTGAAATAGAATATTTTGGTTTATTTGCCGGCATATATCCAACAAACAAGGCATGATCTCTTTTTTTCCACTCAACTTCTTTCTTTCTAAAATCATCACTTTCTCTTTCAGCAACAGTAATTCTTCTAACTTGTGAAGTTCCAGTTTTTCCTGAAAATACTATTTCATCAGATCTTGATTTAAAAGCTGTACCCTTAATTTCATTTACAACCTTAAACATTGATTTTTTTATAATACTGATTGATTCTTTATATTTTTCGATTTTTTCAAAATTTATATATTTTTTATCATCTATTATTTTTGGTAATACATTTTTTCCATCTGAAGCTATAATGGATATCATTGTAGCTAATTGTAATGGATTTGTTAAAACGAAACCTTGACCAATTGCAGAAATTAATGTTTCACCTGGATACCAACTTTCTCCTAATTTTTGTTTTTTCCAATCTTTAGATGGTACAATACCTTTCTTTTGATTAGAAATAGGTAAATCATATATTTTTCCTAATCCAAAATCTTTTGCAACTTTAGCTATTTTATCAATGCCAATTTTTTTTGAGATCTCATAAAAAAATACATCACATGATTCTTTTATCGCAGTTTCAACATTCATTGATCCATGTCCATTATTTTTCCAACAATGATACAATCTGTCACCTAAAGCCACCTTGCCATTACAAAAATGTTTGGAGTCTGTATCTATAACACCATAATGAAGTGCAGCTATAGCAACAATCATTTTAAATGTTGAACCTGGCGCATATAAACCTTGTACACTCCTAAATGTTAAAGGTGATAATTTATTTTCTAAAATAGAATTCCAATAATCTTTATTTGGTTTTTGAATTATTTTATTTGGATTATAAGATGGTGTTGAAGCCATACATAAAATGTGTCCATTTTCTATATTCATAAGAACTATTGAGCCAGCACGATGTGAGTTAAGAAGATTTAGAGCATACTCTTGAATTCTTAAATCTAAAGTGATTTGTAAATCTTTCCCTTTTAAACTATCTATTCTGGAAATCTCTCTTATAATTCTTCCATAAGAATTAACTTCAATTTCTCTCTGGCCAGACTTACCAATTAGTAGAGGATTGAAACTTTTTTCAAGACCTTCCTTACCTATATCTAAATTTGGCATATTTGTGATGAATGGTAAATCAATCTCTTTTTCACTGGGTTTATTAATATAACCTAAAAGATGAGAAAATATATTTCCATAGTTGTAAACCCTCATATAATCTTGAGAAATAAATACACCATCTATTTGAAGTTTTTTTGATTCAATTTTTTCTAAATTTTCCCAATTAATATTCTCAAAAATTTTTATTTTTTCAAACTTTTTTACTTTTTCACTTAATTTTAAAATTTTTCTTTTTTTTGAAAAATCAATTTTTATTATGTTTGAAAGTTGATTTAAAGATTGATTAATATTTTTAGTTTTTTCAGGAATAATATAAATATCAAAAACTTTTTTATTTGAAACTAATATATTTTTATTAGTATCAAAAATTTTACCTCTTAAAGGATAAATGATTTCAATATCAATTTGATTATTTTTAGATAGTGTCTTATATTTTTCTGAGTCTTTAATTTGGATATTGTACAATCTCCAACCAACAATACTAAAAAATGAAATTTTTAATAAATATAGAAAAAAAGATCTTCTGTTCAAAACAGAATATTGTTTTTTATCTTCAGAGTAAAACATTATTATCTATCTATTCTATTAAATAAAAAAATAGATGGAATAAAAATAATAGCCGAAATAATAATAAATTTAATTACAATTGACAGATTTGGCTGAAAAATATCTAAATAATATGAAATTAGTAATTCAAATAATAAAACAAATAATAAAGTAAAAAAAATAGTTAAACTTATTTGATTAGAAGATAACTGAAATAAATTTTTTTTTGTTAATATATAAGTTAAAATAAGAATAATATAAGTTAATAAATGTGTTCCTATTTCATTTAATAAAAAAATATCAAGTAAGATTCCATATGTCAAAAATATAAAGTATATTGAATAATTATAATGGTAAAATAAAAAATAAATCAAACTTAAATGAAAAAAAATATAAAATATTATATTAATATTTGGAAACGAATTAAAGTTGTTAACACTAATAGAAAAACTTATTAATAATAATGAATTAAATATTAAATTAGATTTAAAAAACTTAGAAATCTCCATTATTCAGACGTAACAATTTGAACATAATCAATATTGTTAAAGTCAACAAAAGGTAAAATATAAAATCTATCTTTATCTATTTTGTTAATCTTACCAATCAAGAGGTCAACTGGAAATACTTGTGCTGTTCCGCTTGTAACAACTATATCTCCCAATCTAGGCATTTTATTTTCTTTCATAAATGTGCTTACTAAATGTCTATTATCTCCTGCTCCTGATACTAAAGAAAAAACATCATCTGATACAGTCTTAATTGAAATTGAAAAATTTGGATCAGTAAGTAATAAAATTCTAGATTGATTACTTGTAGTTTCAATTATTTTTCCAACTAACCCTCTTTCATTAATTGCAGACATATTTTCTCTAATATTTTCATTGTGTCCTGCATTAATATTGATAAGCCTTGAATAAATTGTATCATTTCTATTAATTAATGAAGCAGTTTTAATTAATTTTAAATTATTATCAGTTGCATTTAACAACTTTTTCAATACTTTATTTTCTCTTGAATTTTGTATAGCTAGTGTTTGCCATTTTTTTAGACGTATAATTTCCTCTTGTAAAATTTTATTTTCAAATTTAAGATTTTGGTATTTTTTAAATTCAATATTTATGTTTGAAATTGCATAAAAAGGTGAAGAAATAATTTTTGTGATTGGATTTATTACTCCTGTTGAAATATTTTTAATACTATTGATTATAAAGTAATCACTTTTTGTAAAAAAAATTAAAAGAAAAGAAAATATTATAATACTGATTAAAGAAATATTTTTAAGAATTTTAATGGTTGTAAGGGCTTTTACTTGAAATTTAGGTGCCATATAATATTTTAATCAGTTGCGAAAATATCACTTAGTTTAGATTTTTCTTCTAAAGCTCTTCCAGTTCCCATAACCACACATAGCAAAGGATCCTCTGCAATTGAAATTGGTAAACTTGTTGCTCTTCTTAAAACTTTATCTAGATTATTTAATAGAGAACCTCCGCCTGTTAACATAATACCTCTTTCTACAATATCCGCTGATAATTCTGCTGGTGTTTGTTCTAAAGCTCTTTTTATTGTATCAATGATTTGTGCGACAGGTTCTGCAAGGGCTTCTGCTATTTGTCTTTGTGATATTACAATTTCTTTTGGTAGACCAGTAATTAAATCTCTTCCTTTCACACTCATATTAGATCCATCTCCATCATCTGGTGGACAAGCTGAACCAATTTCTTTTTTCATTCTTTCAGCAGTAGTTTCCCCAATAGCTAATTTATGAGTTGATCGCATGTACTCCATAATAGCTTCATCAAATCTATCACCAGCTGCTTTTACTGATGTTGAATTAACAACTCCACCTAGGGATAATACTGCTACTTCTGAAGTACCTCCACCAATATCTACTACCATTGAACCAGTCGGTTCAGCAACAGGTAATCCAGCACCAATTGCAGCAGCAACAGGTTCCTCAATTAAATATACTCTTCTTGCTCCAGCTGCATCAGCAGACTCTCTTATAGCTCTTCTTTCAACATTTGTTGCTCCAGAAGGAACGCATATTACAATTTGTGGATTTGAAATTGATCTTCCTTTATGAACTTTTTTTATAAAACTTTTAATCATTTGTTCAGCAACTTCAAAATCTGCTATAACACCATCTTTCATTGGTCTAATTGCTTTTATTTTTCCCGGAGTTCTTCCAAGCATTTGTTTAGCTTCGTTTCCTACAGCTAAAACTTGTGTTCTTCCTTCTGTTTCAATTGTAGCAACCACTGATGGTTCATTTAAAATAACACCTTCACCCTTAACATATACAAGTGTATTTGCTGTACCTAAGTCTATAGCCATATCTTTCGAAAACATGCTAAAAAATTTATCAATTACCATTAATTTAAACTCCTCTTATTTCTAAATTTGCAGAATTCTCTTTTATAGATTTTGTTTTTTTAAATATTAATCTATTTAGTGCATTAATGTATGCTTTTGCAGAAGCAACGATAATATCTGGGTCACTTCCTTTAGCCTGTGAAGATAGATCCTCATTTTCCAATCTAACTGTTACCTCACCTTGAGCATCTGTTCCTGCAGTAATTGCATTTACTTGATAAAGCTTTAGTTTATAATCAGTATTTGTAAGTTT
>CACDMT010000025.1 GCA_902553945.1 uncultured Alphaproteobacteria bacterium
TGTTCCTAATTGGCAAAATGATAGCTCAAAAAAATTTGGAGATGGCTATAAAGTTTTTATGAATGCAAAAAAATTTTTTACGTAAATTATACTGCTAGTTCTACTATTTTTTTCATAACAGTTGGCATTCTAGAATTAGAATAAGCAGATTTTTTAATCCAATTACCATTTAAAAATTTTGCTTTTTTAACATTTCCATAAAAAATTTCTGCTTCTAAATCAAAATGGCTAAAAGAATATTCAAATGAACCTTTAGATTTTAATTTTGTAGTTATTTGCTGCATATCTTGATCAGTGATTAATGATTTTTTATTCTTAACCCAAACATCATTAGGTACTTCGAGCATGGATGCTAACATACCTTTACTAGATCTGTTTCGTACAAGGATTTCATTTTTTTCATTCACAATTACATAAGCTCTCGTATATTTTATAGGCTTAATAGTTTTCTTTTTTAATTTTATAGGAATTTTTAGCTGTAAGTTCTTTTTATATGATTGGCAAAATATATTAATACCACAAATATCACATTTTGGGTTTCTGGGAAGGCATATCTCTGATCCATAATCCATAAAAGACTGAATTAGATTTGAAGAGTATTTATCTGATATGAATTTATTTCCTAAATCTTTGAGTATATTTTTTACTTTATTAATTGGTTTATCAATAGCATGTAACCTAAGCAAAATTCTCTCTATATTTGCGTCAAGTGGCATTACAGATTTGTTTAATGCGATACCTAAAATTGCCTTAGCAGTATAATCTCCAATTCCAGGTAATAATATTAAATCTTCATAATTATTTGGAATTTTAGAATTAAATTTTTTATTAATGATTTTTGTAGCTTTTAATAAATTTCTTGCTCTAGAGTAATATCCGAGTCCTGACCAGAATTTCAAAATTTGTGGTTCAGTTGCTGTAGCTAGTTTTTTCAATGTTGGCCAATAATTAATAAACTCAATAAAACGCTCTTTAACTGTATTTACTGTAGTTTGTTGAAGCATATATTCACTAACAAATACATAATATGGATTTGGAAGATTATTTTTATATAATTTTCGCCACGGTAATTCTCTTTTGTTTTGAGCATACCATTTAATCAAATGTTGATTTACTTGCTTTTCTTGTTTTAACATATTGCTTTCATAATTATGTACTATAAATTATTTATGAATATGAACAAAAAAAATAACAAGCCAAAGAGAGCTTTTATTCCACAAGAAATTGGAAATACAATAAAAAAATTAAATAGGGATTTTGTAAATAAATACGGGAAAATTGAGTATATTGTTCACTCAAAATGGCCAGAAATAGTAGGATCTTTCTTTTCAAAACATTCTGAGCCAAAAAAAATAAGTCGTTTAGCAGATTATGAAAATGATATTGGTGAAAAAATTTATAAGAATTATTTACACGTTGACGTCACTCCTTCTGCTGCACTTGAATTTCAGCACTTTCAAGAAACTATTTTAAATAAAATTAATAGTTATTTTGGTTATAGAGCTATTGTAGGATTAAAAATTCATCAAAACTATAAAATTAATTATAATAAAACACCTAATATTTTAAAAAATATAAAAACTACTGATGTTGATAAAAAAATAATTGCTAATAAATTAAAAAGTATGACTAACAATAATTTAAAAAAAACTTTAACAAATCTGGGTATTAATATATCTAATGATTATAAAGAGGATAACAATGACTAAACAGTTTTATAAGATAATTTTACTTTTTTTTATATTAATTTTACCACTTAACTCAAAAGCTAATGAAAATTCTGTCTTGACGATAACAGATAATGATTTTTTTATAGGTGACAAAGATGCTCCTATCACAATAATTGAATATGCGTCTATGTCATGTAATCATTGTGCAGATTTTCACAACAATACCTTAGAAAAAATTAAAATAGAATATATTGACACAGGAAAAGTAAAATTTGTTTTTAGAGATTTTCCTTTTAATTATCCAGCATTAGCTGGAAGTATGATAGTTAGATGTGTACCCATAAATGTGAGATATGACTATATGAATGCTCTTTATAAACTCCAAAAAAAATGGGTAGTAAGAGATATCGAAGATATAAAGTTAGAATTATACAAAATTATGCAAAGTGGAGGTATGCAGCAAGAAGATTTTGACGCTTGCCTAAATGATATTGACCTTGAAAATGAACTTTTAGAAGGAGTTATGAGTGCCCAAAGAGAGTTTAATATCAAATCAACCCCATCTTTTATAGTTAATGGCAAATTAATATCAGGTAACAAAAATATAAAAGAGTTTAGACAAATCATTGATAAAATATTATCAGAATAGTTAATGATTAATTTTAGAAGTCTTAAACTTAAAGGCTTTAAATCCTTTGTAGAACCAACAGAAATAGTGATTGAAAGGGGTCTCACTGGTATTGTGGGGCCAAATGGTTGTGGTAAATCAAATTTAGTTGAGGCATTTAGATTTGTAATGGGAGAATTATCCCCAAAACAAATGCGTGGAAGTGAATTAGATGATGTTATCTTTAACGGAACATCAGATAGGCCTGCTTGGGATATTGCTGAGGTATCTATTGATTTAGATAATAAAGAGAGAAAAGCGCCTAGCTTGTTTAACCAAAATGATAATATTGAAGTAACTAGAAGAATTTGGAGAGGAGAAGGTTCGGAATATAGAGTAAATGGTAAAGAAGTTAGACTTAAGGATGTTCAGCTTCTTTTTGCGGATGCAGCAACAGGAGCTCGTTCAACATCAATGGTTAGTCAAGGAAGAGTTGGAGCAATTATTGCGGCTAAACCAGAACAAAGAAGAACTCTTCTTGAAGAGGCTGCGGGTATTACTGGTCTACACTCAAGAAGACATGAAGCAGAGCTTAGATTAAACGCTACAGAAAACAATTTAGAAAGAGTTAAAGATGTTCTTAAAACTCAGGATGAGCAACTCACCGTCTTAAAGAAACAATCAAAACAAGCTGAAAGATATAAGTATATTCAAAAAGATATTACCAAAGCAAGAGCAAGATTATTTTATCAAAAATGGCTAGATGAAAAAGAAAAAATTAAATCTGCAAATGAAAAGATGAATTATCAAAATAATTTAGTGAGTGATCACACTCATATTGTTGCAAAAATAAATACAGAATATGAAAAAGTACAAGAAACACTTCCAAATTTAAGACTAGAGGAAAGTAAAATTGCTGCAGAACTTCAAAAAAATACAATTAATTTAGAAAATCAGGAAAAAGAAATAGAAAGAGCTAATATAGCAGTAGATGAAACTCAAGTAAGAATTGATCAAATAAAAAATGATATAAATAGAGAAAAATTTTTATTTGAAGACGCAAAACAAAATTTAGAAAGAGTAATTGAAGAAAAATCTATTTTACTAAAGCAACAAGGTGATCTTTTTATTCAGCCTGAAGAAACAGAAAATAATGAAGAGAATGTTAATAAGAAAAATAATAATCCAATAATTGATTATATTGATTTTCAAGATGGATTGGAAGAGGCGGTTGCAGCGGTTTTTTCAGATGAATTAATAGCTTCTGTAGATGAGGAACAAACAAATTTTTGGAGAAAATTAGAATTGGAAAATTCAATATTTAATGGGAATATTACAAAATTTTCATCTTTAATTAAGGCACCAGAAAACTTAAAGAAAAAATTGGAATTTATTGGATTAATTGATGATAAAACAAATATACTTGATTTGCAAAAAGGACTTAAACCAGGTCAAATATTAGTTAGTAAACAAGGAGAGGTATGGAGATGGGATGGATATGTTTCAAAAGGTAAACAAAATAACTCTACAAAAGCTATTTTAGATCAGCTCAAAAACAGAAGGATTAAGCAACTTAGTGTAGAAGAAAAACAGTGGAATGAAATATCTTTTAAAGCTAATCAAAGGATTGAAGAATTAAACACAAGAGAAAAAAATTTAATTAATGATTTATCAAATCTAAAATCTATACCTAATAACATATCTAGTGAAAAAATAAGAATACAAAATGATATAAAAGAAAATAAAACTATTTATGAAAAAATTGCAAATCAACTTCGTGAAACTGAAAAAAATTCAAATGAAATTAATAAAAAATTAAAGTTAGAAGAAATAAAACTAAATGAATTAAGAGAGGATAGGATAAGAACTGAAGGATTGATAAATACAATTAATGAAGCCATACGATTACTCTCAACACAGGTTAAAGAACGCTTAAATATATCACTAGAAAATTTATTTGAAATTGGTGAAATTGATCCAAATAAAAATCTTGGTAGTATTGATGAATTAGAAAGAAAACTTGATAGGCTCATTGCTGAACAAGAACGTTTAGGCGGTGTAAATCTTCTGGCAGAACAAGAGGCTACCGAATTAGAAGAAAAAGTCAGTTTAATAAAAAGGGACCAAAGTGATCTTTTAAATGCAATAGCAAAATTGAGAGAGGCAATAGACTCACTAAATACTGAAGGACGACAAAGATTACTTGCTGCATATGGAATAGTTAATGAAAATTTCCAAAAATTATTTATTCGTTTATTTGGTGGTGGAAAAGCGTATTTAAAATTTACTGATGAAACAGATCCTTTAAATGCAGGATTAGAAATATATGCAAGCCCACCAGGGAAAAAATTACAAAACTTAAATTTACTATCAGGTGGTGAGCAAGCACTTACTGCACTTTCATTATTGTTTGCAGTTTTCTTATCAAATCCTGCTCCAATTTGTGTTTTAGACGAAGTTGATGCTCCTCTTGATGATACAAATGTTGATAGATTCTGTTCATTGGTTGAAGAAATTGCAAAAACTTCCGCTACCAAGTTTCTAGTTATAACACATCATAGAATGACGATGGCAAGAGTTAATCGTTTATTTGGTGTTACTATGCCAGAAAAAGGAGTATCTCAATTAGTTTCAGTAGACTTAGAAAAAGCAATAGAAATTAAAGAACAAGAAAGTGACAATGAATTATAAAAATAAAAATTTACAGGAATTAAATAAAAAAATTGATGGCTTAAAAAAATTAGAAAAAAAAAATGAAAATAAAAATAAAGTAAATGGTGCAAGTTTTGGATTTAAAATTAGCACTGAGATTATAGCTGCGCTTGTTGTAGGTGTAGGAATTGGACTAATTGTGGATAATTACTTCAATTCAAAACCCATTGGCTTAATTATTTTTTTTATATTTGGCGCATTAGCTGGATTTTTGAATGTTTATCGTGTAATGCGTCGCATTGAAAAACAAAGGTAATTTTAATATTCAATATTTATTATGGCTGCAAAAGATAGTCCGCTAAAACAATTTGAAATAGATCCAATCTCGAACATTGAGCTTGGTGGCTATAATATATCTTTTACAAACTCATCTTTTGCAATGCTTATTACTGTTTTAGTAATTACTTTATTTTTAACCTTAACAGTAAACACAAGATCGATCATTCCTACAAGAATGCAACTTATATCAGAGTTAATGTATAATTTTATTGCTCAATTACTATCAGATACTGTTGGAGATAATGGAAAGAAATATTTTCCATTTGTATTCTCTTTATTCATGTTTGTTTTGATTGGTAATATGGTTGGAATGATACCTTACCAATTTACATTTACTAGCCATATTATTGTTACCTTTGCCCTGGCATCAGTAGTATTTATAGGTGTTACTATTCTTGGTTTCATTAATCATGGAATTAAATTTTTTACTTTCTTTTATATACCTGGCGTACCGTTTTACATGCACCCACTATTAATACCAATAGAGGTCATTTCATATTTATCTAGACCAATAAGTTTATCAGTTAGACTTTTTGCAAATATGTTAGCAGGTCACACCTTGCTTAAAGTATTTGCTGGTTTTGTTGTGTCAATGCCATTTTTTACAGGTGTATTTCCATTGGCATTTATTGTAGCGTTAACAGGATTAGAAATTTTAATTGCTTTTTTGCAGGCATATGTGTTTGCAATACTTACGTGTTTATATATTAATGATGCTTATCATTTACATTAATTAAAAATAGGAGGACTTATGGAAATTGAAGCAGCAAAAGTTATCGGAGCGGGACTTGCCGTTATCGGTGTAATTGGATCTGGTATTGGAATTGGCAATATCTTTTCATCATTTATTCAGGCAGTTGGAAGAAACCCAGCAGCAAGGAGTGAAGTTTTTACAATGACAATGTTAGGTTTTGCTCTTGTAGAGGCGATCGCACTATTCGCATTGGTTATTGCGCTTGTTATTTTATTTGGTTAAAATTTTTATAGTTAATTAATGCCTCAATTAAATCCAGAGTTCTTTGTATCTCAGCTCTTTTGGTTAGCTGTATTTTTTTCTTTTCTTTTTATTTTTTTATGGCGAGTTTCATTACCAAGAATATCAACTGTGCTAGAAAAAAGACAAAACAAAATAGATGAAAATTTAGCTACTGCAAAAGAGCTACAAGAACAAGCTCAAAAAATTGAACTATCTATTAATGAAAAAATTAATAAAGCCAAGCAAGAGACCGATAATTTAATAAAAATTAGTTCTGAAAAATTACAAGAAAATATTCTTAATGAACTTAATTTACTAGATAAAGAATTAGATGAAAAAATAATTATTTCTGAAAAAGAAATTAATAATAATAAAGAAAATCAAATGAAAAACATTAATAGTGAAATAGCTAATATAACAAAAATGACACTTGAAAAAATTGCTAATATAAAAATTTCAACTGAAGATTTAAATAACGCAATTGAGACAACCAAGGGAAATTTAAACTAATGTTTTCTGATCCACAGTTTTGGGTTGCTGTATCATTTTTTCTTTTTATAGCTGCAATTTTTAATCCAGTAAGAAAGATACTTACATCAAGCCTTGATTCTCAAATTAATGAAATTAAAAACAAAATTGTTGAGGTAGAAAATATAAAAAATGAAGCTCAAAATACATTAAGTGAACTAAAGAAAAGAGAATCAGAAGTAGAAAAAGAAATTAACCAATTAAATAATGAAGCTAAAAATAAAATTAAAAATTTAGAAGAAAATTCAAATAAAAAATTAATAGAACAAATTGAAAAAAGAAAATTATTAGCTGAAAATAAAATTGACCAATTAATAAGAGATGCTAATCTTTCAATTAAAGATTATATTTCAAATATATCTCTTGAATCAACAACTCATATACTAAATAAACACTTAACTGATGAAAAAAAAGAAAAGATAATTGATGAATCTGTTAAAGAATTGAGTAATATTCTAAAAAATTAATTATTTTATTTTAAATTCACAAAACCTACTACCATATAATTTATTTCTATTTCAATTGAGGTAGTAATTTTCAAATTATTAATTACTTCAGTTAATTCGTATTGTTTTTTTTGATCATCATAAATTAATTTATTATCAAATCTAAAGTATCTCTTTTCTATCAATTCATTATTACCATCATATAAAAAAACAAAAATCGGTAAGTTTATTGAATTATTTTTTGGATTTATTGGCTCTACCAATGATAAAATTTCAATTAGATAATAATTAAAATTTTTATCATTAGAGCATTCTTTAGTAAAACCATAATTATTAAGCACTGCTTTGTAATTGATTTTATCTAACTCTAGGGTATTTTTTTCTCCATTAACATAAACGGTATTTTCTGAAGAAAAGAAGATTTTAGGGCAATCAACTAGGTTAAATTCCTTATTTTTGTTAGTAATATTTGTACAGTTAACAACAAATAAGAAAATAAAAAATAATAACAATTTTTTCACAATTATTGTATTACAATAAAAATATCATAAATTACACATTGCAGATTAATAAAATGAATAAAAAACTTAATATTTTTTTAGCTGGACCAAGGGGTTTTTGTGCTGGCGTTGATAGAGCGATAGAAATGGTAAAAGAGGCTCTTAAGAAATACGGTAAACCTGTATATGTAAGACATGAAATTGTTCACAATAAATTTGTTGTTGAAAATCTTAAATCAGAGGGGGCAATATTTGTTGAAGAGTTAGATGAAATAAAAGATAAAAGTAGACCGGTAATATTTTCAGCACATGGAGTTCCTAAATCTGTGCCTGCAGAAGCATCAAATCTCAATCTAATTTACTATGATGCAACATGTCCTCTGGTTAGTAAAATTCATAAAGAAGTTGAACATTTCGACAAAAGGGATCTTCCTGTAATATTAATTGGTCATCGTAATCATCCAGAAGTAATTGGTACTATGGGTCAAACTAACAAAAAAATTTATTTAGTAGAAAACGTTGAGGATGTGAAAAAATTGCAAATAAATAAAGATACTAAAATAGCCTATGTAACACAAACTACTTTATCAGTAGATGATACAAAAGATATTATTAAAGAAATTAAATTGAATTTTTCAAATGTAATTGAACCAAAAAAAAATGATATTTGCTATGCAACTACTAATAGGCAAGAAGCTGTTAAAAAAATTGCAGCAAAGTGTGATTATTTCTTAGTAATAGGTGCTAGTAATTCCTCAAATTCATTGAGATTAGTTGAAGTCGCCAGAAATTATGGATCAAAAAAAGCAATTTTAGTCGAAGATGTTGACGCTTTAAATTATAATATTTTTGATGAAATTACGAATATTGGAATTACTGCTAGTGCATCGTCTCCAGAAATACTAGTTAAAAAATTAATTGATAATCTCAAAAAAAACTTTGATATAAAAGTTAATGAAGAAAAATATCAAGAAGAAAATGTATATTTTAAAGTTCCTCATAAATTGATAAACTAAAAATATGGCTGTTTTTACTAAATTAAAAGAAAAAGAAATAAAAGAATTTATATCAGCATATCCATTAGGTAATTTAGATCAGTATATTGAAATTTTAGAAGGTGTTGAAAATACTAATTATAAAATAATTTGTAATGATATACCTTATATATTAACTATTTTTGAAAAAAGAGTAAAAGAAAATGACCTACCTTTTTTTATTAATTTAAAATTTTATTTGAATGAAAATAAATTCAACTGCCCTACGCCAATAAAAGATTTTAATGGTAATGTAATTAATACTATTCAAAATAAGAAAGCAGTTATCATTTCATTTATTGAAGGAAAAAAATTAATTAAACCAAATTTAAATCATTGTGAAGAAATGGGTAAAATTATTGGTAAATTTCATAATTTAACACTAAACTTTAAAGAAAAAAGAGGAAATAGTCTTGATATTAAAGAATTGAAAAGAATTTATGAAAAATGTGAAAATAATAATCTTAATAATTTTAAAGAAATCATTAAAGATATAAAAAAAGAAATAGAATACATAGAAAAATTTTGGCCTACTAACTTACCGTCTGGAATAATTCATGGCGACTTATTTAAAGACAATATATTTTTTAAAAATAATAAAATATCAGGTGTAATCGATTTTTATTTTTCGTGTTATCATTTCTATATTTATGATCTTGCTATTTTAATAAATGATTGGTGTTTTGACATAGAAGAATCTAATTTTAATGAATTATTTTATAGAGAAATACTAAAGGGTTATAATTCAAAAAGAAAATTACAAGATAATGAATTAAGTTCTTTTAATATATTATTAAGAGCAGCAGCTATTAGAATATTGATTACTAGGCTTCATGATGATATTTTTCATACTAGTGATGCTATTGTTGTCAAAAAAGATCCACATCAATATTATAAAATTTTAAAGTGGCATCAACGGAATTCAGTTAATGATTTATGATTAAAATATATACAGATGGTGCTTGCTCTGGGAATCCTGGAATTGGAGGTTGGGGAGTAGTAATTTTAGAGGATTTAGAGAAACATATTTTTTTAAATGGTGGACATAACGAAACTACAAATAATCGAATGGAACTGACAGCGGCTATTGAGGCCCTTAAATACTATACAACAAAAAAAGAAATAGAAATATTTACAGATAGTAAGTATTTAAAAGACGGTATTGAGAGTTGGATTCACAATTGGAAAAATAATGGATGGAAGACTTCTACAAAAAAACCTGTAAAAAATAAAGATTTATGGATTGATTTAGATAGAGAAATGTTGAAACATCAAGTTAGATGGAGCTGGGTGAAAGGCCACTCTTTAAATAAATACAATGAACAAGCTGATAAACTTGCTAGAAAATATATTGAAGAAATTTAATAGAACTATTTTTTTTAAAGAGTAAAAAAACTAGAATATATTTAGTAATTAATTATAAGATTTTTATAATTTTCTATACTTATGAAAACAAGCCAAGAAAACATAATAAAAGAGTTAAATCTAAAAATTTTAAAAAACTCAAACAAAAATATAAAAATACCAATAAATGATATTATAATTCAAGAATGTTTTGATGGAGAAGAATTAGAACTAATAAATAAAAATCATAAAGATGAAAAAATATTATTAATTTCAGATACTAATACACATGATATTTTAGGCGCAAAACTTTTTAATAATTTAAAAAATAAAATCGATATAAATGAATTCATATGGAAAAACCCTATTAATTCAGAAGTGGGTGTAGAAGAAATAAAAAATGTAAGTAAAAATTTTTCTACTATAATCGCAGTTGGGTCTGGAACAATATGTGATACAATTAAATATTCAACATTTATTAATAAACAAAACTTTTCTGTATTTGCTACATCTCCAATGAATGCTTACACTTCTGCTAATGCATCTTTAAAATTTAATGGTAATAGAGGTTCTTTCAAAGCTCATTCTGCAAAAGGAGTGTACTTTGATCTTTCAGTTATATCAAAATGTCCTAAAAATTTAATTTCTGCAGGATTTTCAGATGTCATTTGCAGAACTACTGCACAGGTAGATTGGCTTTTATCGAATATTTTACTTAATACTTATTATAATGCGGAACCATATGATTTGTTAAAATTGTATGAAGATAAAACTATTATTAATGCCAAAAAAATAATTCAAGGAGATACTGAGTCGCTAAGATATTTAATTAAGTTATGTACATTTATGGGGTTAGGAACAATGATTATAGGTACATCTCATTTAGGTAGTATGGCAGAGCATAATATATCACATTATATTGATATGTTTGGAGATAATACAATTTCCACTTCTCATGGAGAACAAGTTGGTATAGCGAGTATCACAATTTCAAAAATGCAAAATGAAATTCTCAAATTAAATAAACCTCCTATATTGCATAAAACTAATGTTCCTGAAGAAGAATTAAAAAAAATATTTGGAAGAGAAAATTACAATAAAATTAAAAAAAATTTTATATCAAAATGTATTAATAATGAAAAAGCATACAACTTAAATAAATTTTTAGACAAAAATTGGCAAAATATACAAAATAAAATTGATGGAGTAATGATGCCATTCAATAAATTTTGGGAATGTTTAGGGAGCTGTAATGCCTTAAGAACGCCTTCAGAGGGTGGAATTAATGAAGATTTATATAAAGAAGCTATAAAATATGGAAGATTTATTCGTGATCGTTATACAATATTAGATTTTGCGGATGATTGTGATAAATTAGAAATGTACATTTAAATACAAATATTATGAAAAATAAAAATATTAAAAATAATTAAGTACTAATAATGAAATCAAACTGGAATAACAATAAAGCTAAAAAATTAATAAATGATTATAAATCAAAAGGTATTAATAAAGATTTAGCTCTAAGAATATATACGAGTCAACTTTTAGGGAAAAATTCAGAAATGGTTCTTCATGGAGGAGGTAATACATCAGTTAAGTCTACAATCAAAAATTTAAAAAATAATCAAGATGTAATATTTGTAAAAGGTTCTGGGAAAGATATGGCTAATATTGATAGTGATGGATTTGCTGCCCTTGAAATTAATAATCTAAATAAATTAAAAAAATATAGTAAAATTGATGATTATAGTATGATTAATTTTCAAAGAAAGTTTATGGTTGATACAACTAATTTGAATCCATCGGTTGAAACTCTACTCCATGCTTTTTTACCTTATAAATATGTTGATCATACTCATTCTAATGCAATTTTAAGCTTAATAGATCAACCTAAACCAGAAAAAATTTGCAATAAAGTCTTTGGAAAAAAACTTGCGATTGTTCCTTATATAATGCCAGGCTTTGATTTAGCAAAACTTGCTTCAAATATATATAAAAAGTCACCTGATGTTGAAGGTTTAATTTTACTTTATCATGGAATATTTACTTTTGGTAATACAGCTAAAGAAAGCTATGATAGAATGATTAAATATATTTCTATTGCAGAAAACGAACTAAGAAAAAATTCCAAAAAAATTCAAATACAAAAATATAGAGAAAATAAAATTTCTGCTTCAAGTCTTTCAAATATTATTAGAAAAAATATATCTAATGATCTAAAAGATAATTATGAAAAAAGAATAGTATACTTTTATAAGCCAAAATTTTTAGATGAATTATTTTCACATCCAAATATAAATAATTTTTCCAACCAAGGGCCAGTAACACCAGATCATGTAATAAGAATTAAATCGAAACCACTAATTATTGATTTAAATAAAATAGATGAAAATAAAATTCCTAAGTATTTAAACAAAGAAATTAGTAAATATAAACTTAACTATATTAAATATTTTAAAAATAATTCACATATAAACAAATCAGCAAAAATGTTAGATCCTTATCCTAGATTAATTATAGTTAAAGGCTTAGGAATTTTTAGTACAGGAAAAAATTTTAATGATGCTAAAATAGCAATGGATGTAGGTTTAAATTCAATGAAAGTAAAACTTAATGCTGCTAAATATGGTGTTTTTAAATCAATTTCAGAAAAAGAAATATTTAGAATGGAATACTGGCCATTAGAATTAAGTAAATTAAAAAAAAGCAGTAAAAAACTAGCAGGAAATATAACAGTAGTTACTGGAGGTGCAGGTGTATTAGGATATGCTACTGCCAAAAGATTTTTAAATGAAGGTTCAGAGGTAATTTTATTGGATATTAAAGATAAAAAAAATATTGATTGTGATGTAAAAGATATGACTTATTACAAATGTGATGTGACTAAAGAAAATGAAGTTGCACAAGTTTTTAAAAAAATATCTGAAAAATTTGGTGGTGTTGATATATTAGTTTCAAATGCAGGAATAGCAATACACTCATCTTTAGAAAAATTAAGTAGAAAAGATCTAAATAAAAGTTTTGATATAAATTTATTTGGTCATCATAATTTTATCAAGCAGGGAATAAAAATTATGAAAATTCAAAATACAGGTGGGGCTGTTCTGTTAAATATCTCTAAACAATCAGTTAATCCTGCACCAAATTTTGGTGCTTATGGCATGCCAAAAGCAACTCTTTTTTATCTTATGAAACAATATGCTGTTGAAAACGGAGAGTATGGAATTCGATTTAATGGAATAAATGCAGATAGAATAAAAAGTAAATTATTGAATGATAAATTAATTAACCTTAGAGCAAAATCAAGGGGAGTTAGTAAAGAAAAATATATGATGGGTAATTTACTAAATGTAGAAGTTAAACCAGAAGATGTTGCTGATGCTTTTTATTTTTTAGCAATATCAAAAAAAACAACAGCTTGTGTGTTAACAGTAGATGGAGGTAAAGTTGAAGCATCACTTAGATAGTTCTTATAATTTAAATATTATGATAACAAATTAGGTCCTAATACTTTATTTGACGTATATAAATCTTTCCAAATTTTATATCTTTTTAATAGTATATCTTTTTTTTCTAGATTTGGTTTATGTTCATTTATAATTTTAATTTCTTTAATTATATCTTCTTTATTGTTTATATTATCATCGACATGCATTGCTAATCTAGCTACACCTAATGCTGCACCAAATTCACTTTGATCACAAACACTAAGCTTTCTATTCAGTAATGATGCTAGTAATTCAATCCAAAATTTACTTTTGGAACCACCTCCAACCATGAAAATTTTTTCAAAGTTATGATTAACTTTTAAAATTGAGTTAATACCATCAAGGATTCCAAAACTTACCCCTTCTATAACTGCATATTGTAAGTTGGTAGAATTAGTTGTTGTTTTCATAGAATGAAAAGAGCCACGAATATAAGGATCATTATGAGGTGTTCTTTCACCGGATAGATAAGGTAAAAAGAATGAAGAGTTTAAAAGATCATTTGTATTAGAAAAATATTTTTCTACATTTATAAGAGTTTCACTAATTGATGTATTGGTTATTGAGCAAATCCAATCCAAGCAATTACTTGCACTCAACATCACTGACATTAAATGCCACTTATTTGGGAGACAGTGACAAAATGAATGTACAGCATCGCCAGTATTACTTAAAAAATTTTGAGTTGGAGTGAAAAATACTCCAGAAGTTCCAAGAGATATGAATGATTGACTCTGTTCAATAATTCCCATACCTGCAGCTGCAGCTGCATTGTCTCCTGCACCACCTACAACAGTTACATTGTATTTAAAATTTAACTTTTCTTTAAGTTTATTTTTTAAAATTCCAGCTTCCTCATTTCCTTCTACTAGATTTGGCATATGTTTTTCTTCAAGAAAAGAACATGATAATAGTTTTTCTGACCATTTTCTTTTTTTTATATCTAGCCATAATGTTCCTGATGCATCAGACATTTCAGAGAAATATTCTCCAGTTAAATAAAACCTTAAATAATCTTTTGGTAATAATACCTTAAAAATTTTATTAAAATTATCCCTCTCAAATTTCTTAATCCAATTTATTTTTGGTGCAGTAAAACCAGGCATAGTAATATTGCCAGATATTGATCTAACATCAAATCTTTGATTTTCAAATTCACTACATTCCTCATGAGAACGAGTATCATTCCACAATATACACGGTCGTATTACTTCACCATTTTTATCAATTAAAGTTGCTCCATGCATATGACCTGAAATTCCAATTGAAATTGTTTCAGAAAATTCATTAGGTTTTTGCAATTTGAGAGAATCAAAACATTCCATAGTAGAGTTTATCCATTCTTGTGGGTTTTGTTCATAATAACCATCTTTAGGGCTTTGAACTGAAAGACTGGAATTGGTAGAAGCAATAATCTTTTGATAATTATCTATTAAAATCATTTTTACAGATGATGTGCCTAGATCTATTCCAATATACATGTTTTTATATTATTAAAATTTATTTTTATTACAATTAGTTTATTGAGAAGATTGCCTGTTCATCAAAACATAAATGCCAGATAATGTAATTATTGTAGCACCAACGATTGTAAAAATATCTGGAAGATCATCATAAAAAATATATCCTAATATTATTGCCCATAAAATTAAAGTATAATGAAAAGGCTGTACATTGCTGGCTTTTGTATAACCGAGAGCAATAATCTGAAAATAAATACCAAGAGAAAAGAAAAAACCAACACCAAGAAATAGAAAATATGAAAATGATTGCATTGGATACCAAAAGAATGGCATTAAAAAAGACATTAATACGATACCAAAAATTGAAGTATAAAGTAGTGATGTTTCAGAGGTA
>CACDMT010000026.1 GCA_902553945.1 uncultured Alphaproteobacteria bacterium
ATATATTAAAAAATGAAAAATCTAAAATAATAAATGTACAATATATCAAAGAGAAATTATATTTATTTTTAAATGATGGTTTTGTTTTAATCATTAATAATGATAATACTATAGACACAGTAAATCTTAAAATTAAAAATATTAATAAAATTTATTCTTCAGAAGATAATATATTTTTTTCAATAAATAACGGTAAAACAATAATTTTTTAAAATGAATTTTTTATTAGTTGGTAGGCCAAATGTAGGTAAATCTTCAATTTTTAATTTATTGGTTAAAGATAATTTAAATATAATACATAGCAGGAGTGGAACTACACGAGATTGGCATGTTTCTAAAATAAAAAATAATATTAACATTAACTTATATGATACTCCGGGTCTAATTTTTGATAACAGCAAAATTATAAAAAAAAATTTTGAAATTTTATTAAAAAAAATTGAAACTCTTATTTATGTTATCGATTATAAAGTATTAAATTATGATAATGATAAAGAACTAATAAATCTTTTTAGAAAGTATAATAAAAAATTTTTACTTATTGTAAATAAAGATGATAACTTTGAAAAAAATAAAGATGTAAGTTATTTAGGTATTGATAATATTTTTTATTTATCCTGTACTCATAGATCTGGATTAGAAGAACTAATAAATTATTTTAAAATGTTTGAAGATAGTAAGAATAATTTTGAAGAAAATAGTGATTTTTCAATTGGTATTTATGGAAAAACAAATGTTGGTAAAAGTACATTATTAAATAAACTTGTAGGATTTAATAGATCTACTGTTAGTAATATACCTAAAACTACAACAGATGTTGTAAAATCATTTTATATATATAAATCAAAAAAATATTCAATTCAAGACACCGCAGGTTTAATAAAAAAAAATAAAATTGATAAAAATAGTTTAGATTTTTATGCAACAAAAAAAACAATATCAATCATAAAAAATATTGATATAAACTTGTTCATTATAGATGTAGAACAAGGTTTTGATACACAATCAAAAAAAATTTTTAATATATTATTTAGTAAGTCAAATTTAATTGTTATAATAGTAAATAAAATTGATATTTTAAAAAATAATCAAAAAAAAATTATTATAGATTTAAAAAAAGATATAAATACTCAATTTTCAAAATCTAAAAATATTCATATTTTTCCAATATCTGCATTAAAAAACAAAGATGTTTCAAAATTAAAAAATTTTATTAACGCTTTATCTAAAGATGTAAATATTTCTTTATCAACTTCAAAAATTAACGAGTGGATTAAAAAAGTTACCTCAGATTATCCACATTCTAGAGTTAATGGCAAAGTAGTTAAGTTTAAATATGGAACACAAGTTTCTAAAAATCCTTTAACTATTAAAATTTTCACAAATTTTTCAAAAAAAATTAAAGATAGCTATAAAAAATATTTATTAAATAATTTTTGTCAAAATTTTAATATTAAAAGTAAAAATATTAATTTTTTATTTAGCAAAACATCTAACCCTTTTAAATAATTACAGATCTCCACTACCTGAATATCCATTTAATATGTTTGTATTAATTGTATTAATTTTTTCCAAAATATTAGATTGATTAACTAAAAAATTATAAAAACTATTTAATAATTGAATATCATTATTATTAGTAAAATATAAAATTGCGGTAAAGAAAATATAAGAGAATATTATTCCATATATAATTCCAAAAAACTTATCTATAATTAATCCTAAGATTTGTTTATCTAGATCACTACTTAAAAATCTTCTTAATTTTTTTAAAATGAATAAGCTAAATAAAAACAATATGGGAATAGAAATTATTATACTAAGTATATTAGTTAATTGCTCATAATTTGAAAAAATTCTTATATTTAATAAAACGCTACTTATATAATCTGATAAATATAAATAACTAAATATTGTAATAAATATAGATCCAACCCAAGTTAAAAGACCCAATAGAGAATTGATAAAGCCCTTCCAAAAACTAAAAATTGTAAAAATAAATGATAAGGATATTAAAATATAATCAAATGGTAATATTTCAAAATTATTTATCATTTTGTGTAATTAATAATTGATGGTAAAGTAATTAAAACTCCTATCAAAGCAAAAATCATAGCTAAAGATGTAAAAAATCCAAATATTATAGTTGGAATAAAATTTGAAAAACAGAGAACAATAAATCCAAGAGAAATTGCAAAAGATGTAATTATTACAGCTTTTCCAACTGTATTATGAGTTAATTGTATTGATTTAATAGCATCTTTTTCTTTGTTCATATTTTTCTTGTATCTATATAAATAGTGAATTGTATTATCAACTGCAATACCTATTGAAATTGCTGCAATTGTAATTGTCATAATATCTAGTGGTATTTTTAATAATCCTATTATACCCAATATATAACTTGATGCAAAAATATTTGGAACCATTCCAATTAAGCTTAGTTTAAAAGATCTAAATAATACTATAAACATTAAAAATATTGCGAAAAGAACAAATCCTAAAGATTTAATTTGAGAAGAAAATAAAGATGATAGCATATTATTATATAAAACTAATAGTCCATTAACTTTATATTCTTCAATATTTTCAAAAGATGATTTTTTAATAAAAAGATTAATATCATTTATTAATTCTGAACGTTTTATATCTTCAGAGTCTTTAACTCTTGATGAAATTTTAACCATATTATTTTCAATTGATAAATAAGGATCAAATAATGTAGTTTTGTAATTATCAGGCACTTCATCATATAAAATTGATAGTTCAAATGTTGATAATTCACTTTTATTAATAAGATTTGCTACATTTATAAGAGAATAAATTGATGTTACTTTTCCAATTTCTTCTTTACTTTCTAAATATCTATGAACTTCTTTTATTGTATTGATTTTATCTATAGTAAACCAAATATCTTTAATATTTTGATCATCAAATAAATTGTCTAATGATATATCGTCATCTATTTCTGAACTTATATCTTCATTATTATCTTCATCGATAGTTTTTGAATTGTTATTATTATTACTTTTAAATTTTACAACAACATCTAATGGCGTAGTTCCACCAAGTTCAGTATCAATTAATTTCATTCCTTGAAATATTTCAGTATTTTTTTTAAAATATTTTATAAATGAATTTTCAACTTTTAAATTTGAAATTCCATAAATGGCTATAAAAAATAATATTAAATTAGAAAAAATAATAATTTTTTTAAATTTGAAAGATAAATTAAAAAAAAAATTAATAATTTTATATTCATTACTAATATTTTTTTCATTATTTGGAAAAAAGGATATTAATAATGGAAGAACAGTAAAAGAACATATTAATACAACTATTAATGACAATATCATTATAATTCCAAAGTCAATTATTGGTTTAATATCTGCTATTAGTAATGAAGCAAAAGCTACAACTGTTGTTAAAAATGTATAAAAACAAGGCCAAAACATTATTTTTATTGTATTTTTTAGATCTTTATTACTTTGAATATAATGGTTGATGATATGAATATTCATGGAGATAGATAAAATAAACATTAAAGATAAAAAATTAGCTGAAACAGCTGTTACTTCATAATTTAAAAATCCGGCTATTCCAATCATAGTGTAAACAGCACATAATGATGAACTAACACTTAATAATACCCATTTAATTTTTCTAAAAATAATGAATAATATTACTAATACTAATAAAATAACTAATATACTAAAAATTATTATATCACTCTTTACAAAAGAAATTACATCACTTGAAATCATTTCAATTCCTCCAAGATAATAATTATAATTTGTATCGCTTTCTTTTATTATATTTCTAATTTTAAAAATAAGTTCATTTCTATTTTTGTCTATTTCTGATTTTATTTTGTAATATTTATTATTTTCTAAATATTTTTTTTTATTTTTTTTGATATCTTTAACTTTAGAGTTTTCTTTTAACGAAATAATTAATGATGTAACATTTTGCTTATTATTAATTATTTGATCACTATAAATTGGACTTTCAGAAAATTCTTTTAAAACATCTTTTATATCATATTTTGTATTGATAATTGTTTCGTAATTATTATTTGATAAATCAATTAAATTAGTATTATTTAAAAACAAAATAGGAGCTTGATTAATACTAAATACTGATTCTACCTCAGGTAAAACATTAATTTTATCACTTATATTTTTAATTTCATTTAATAATTTTTTATTAATTTTATCTTGAGATTCTACAGCTATAACTAAGCTATTATTACTTGGAAAAATATTTTGATAGTAATTATAATATAAAAAATCTTCATCATTTTGAGAAACTAAACTATCAGATGATGCGTCTATTCTAAAATCTTTAATATAAAAGCTTAAGATAAATAAAAAAAATAAAATGATTAAAGAAAATAAAAATTTTTGGATTTTAAACATAAATTCTTTTTACTCTTTCACCTAAAGATGTCATGACCTCATTACTAATTGTATTACATTGTTCAGCAAATTCTTCAACTCCATGTTGATCATTGATAAGATCAACATACATTCCTTCTTTAAGATTATATTTAGAATTTGTTATATTTATAGTAAAAGTGTCCATTGATATTCTACCAATTATATTAAATTTATTTTTTTTATAATATACCTTTCCTTTATTACTTAATACCCTGGATATTCCATCAGCATATCCAGCTCCAATTATAGCAATTAAAATATTTCTTTTTGTTTTATATGTTTGATTATATCCAATATATTCATTTTTATTAATTTTTTTGATTTGAATTATTTTACATTTTAATTGAATTACGGGTTTGATATTTTTTCTTAAAATTGGAGATTTATGATGTCCTCCGTAAAGACCAATGCCAGGTCTAATTAAATCAAACAAATATAATTTTGATAAAATTGCACCATGTGAGTTTGATAAACTATAAATAATATCTTTATTTAAAAAATTTTTTTTAATTTTTAAAAATTTAGATCTTTGTATATTATTGTATTTATTTTTATTTAACTCAGCACTTGCTAAATGACTAATTACAATATTTACTTTTAATTTATATATATATTTTTTAATATCGTTATGACTAATTCCCAATCTATTAATTCCTGTATCAATATGAATACCAAAATTTAATTTTTTATTTCCAATTTTTTTTAGCTCTTTAATTGAATTTATGATAGGTATAAGATTTCTTCTATTAAAAATTTTATAATCATAATTTTGTATACCATTTAATATATATATTTTAACTTTCTTATTAATTTTAGAAATTTTAATTCCTTCTTCAATAGTCGCAACAAAAAAATGTTTACAACCAGCCCCATAAAGTATTTCAAAAATTTTTTTATCACCTAATCCATATGCATTTGCTTTAATAGTTGAAGCAACTATCAAATTTTTTTTTCTTTTTTTAAAAAAATTATAATTTTTAATTAGATTATTTTTTTTAATTTTTAAAATTATGTTATTTTTATTCACTCAATAATATTATCATAATCTTTAGTAGATAAGTCACTGAATTTTGTAATATTTGCGTCAAAATGTAGTTTAATTGAACCTATAGGACCATGTCTTTGTTTTGCTATTATTATTTCTGACTTATTATAACTATCTTCACATAATTCTTTCCAACGATTGTGTCTTTCGTTATATTTAATTTCATCCTCTTCTGGCTTTTTTATTGGCTCTAATCTTTCTAAATAATAACTTTCTCTATATATAAACATTACAACATCAGCATCTTGTTCTATAGTTCCACTTTCTCTTAAATCAGCTAATTGAGGTCTCTTATCTTCTCTTTGTTCAACTTGTCTTGAAAGTTGTGATAAAGCTATAATTGGAATGTTAAGCTCTTTTGCAATAGCTTTTAAACCTCTTGTAATTTCAGAAATTTCTTGAACTCTGTTTTCATTTCTATTCATTGAAGTTCCTGACATTAATTGAAGATAATCTATTATTATCAAATCAATATTATAAATTCTTTTTAATCTTCTTGACCTAGCTCTTAATGTAGGAATTGTTAACACAGGATTATCATCAATAATAAAATTTAATTTTTCTAAATCTGAAGAAGCTTTAGCTATTTTTGTAAAATCATCTTTTGTAAGTTCAGCCTTTCTCATTTTATCACCTGATATTTTTGTTTGTTCAGCAAGTATTCTTGTAGCTAATTGTTCAGATGACATTTCTAATGAAAAGAATGCAACTTTACCCCCATCAATTAATTTTAAAAACCCATTACTATCTTTTTCTTCCTTAAATTTAATTGAACAGTTAAAGCCAATATTTGTTCCAAATGCTGTCTTACCCATTGAAGGTCTTCCAGCAACAATTATTAAATCCGAATTATGAAGACCACCAATTTTTTTATCAAGATCTCTAAACCCTGTAGGTAATCCAGCTATTTTACCATCTCTTTTATAAGCTTCGCTAATAATTCCAACTGCACTATTTAAAGCTTCTGTAAATTGAATAAATTTTCTATCTGTATTACCTGTTTGTGATAGTGTATATAAATCATTTTCTGCATTCTCTATTAATGTTCCACTTTCAACTTCACTTGAGTTTTTTCCTGTTTCATTAATAATATTATGTGCAATACCTAATAAGCTTCTTTTTAGGTGAAGTTCATAAATTATCATTCCATAATGATATGCATTTTGAGTAGACGGAGCTGAATCTTTAATTTGATTTAAATAATTCAAATTATCAAAATTATTTTCTTCACTATCTAAATAATTTTTAATTGTAATAGGAGATACTAATATATTTTTATCTAATAAATTTTTTATTGTTTTATAAATAAATCTATTATTTTTATCTACAAAATGTTCATCATTTAAAAAATCTGAAACTTTTTCATAATTTCTATTATCCCATAGAAGACATCCAATTAAAGCAATTTCAGCTTCTAAATTTGAAAATTTGTTTATGTCACTATTTGGATCATTTGACTCATCAAGTAATTTTATAGCCATAAGGTATCAATATCTTAATAATTAATAGAGACAATATTTTAAAAAAAATATTAGTTAATAAAATATTAATTATGTGAATAATTAATTTTTTTGAACTTTAATTATTATTGTATCTTTAATATCTGTATAAGGATTTACCTCTACATCATGATTTCCAATCATTCTTATAGGTTCCCTAATTATTAAATCATCTGAATGTAAATTTATGTTATTATCTGAGAGATAAGTTAATATCTCTTTTTTTGAGACAGAGCCATACAATTGATTTTTTTCGTCTGCCTCTCTAGAAAAAACTATATTTAATTTTTTTATGTTATCTATAAGCTCTTTTGCATTATTGTATTTTTCTTTTTCTTTTGTTTGAATATCATCTTTTATTTTTTCATAATATTCTAAATTTTTTTTATTTTCTCTAAGAGCCATTTTATTTGGTAATAGAAAGTTTCTAGCATAACCATCTTTTACTGAGACTAAATCTCCAACTTTACCAAGTTTCTTTATATTTGTTGTTAAAATTACTTTCATTGGGGATTATATTTATTTGTATATGATATTAATGATAAAAACCTAGCTCGTTTTATTGCAATAGATAGCAATTTTTGTTTTTTACTTGAAACACCAGTAATTCTACTTGGAACTATTTTACCTTTTTCACTTAAGTATCTAGTAAGTAATTTTATATCTTTATAATCAATAATTGGTGAATTTTTTTGACTAAATGGACAGAATTTTTTTCTTGCATCAAATGGAGAGTTTGAATTTTCATCTTTTGTATATGTTTTACTTTTATTTCTTTTCATCATTAATTTTTGTTGGAAGAGTTTGATGTTCTGTTACTTTTACAAATAAATGCCTTATTACATTTTCATTTTGAGTTAAGTTTTTTTTAATCTCAGATAGTTTTGAACCTTCAATTTCGATTTGAAAGTAATTATAAAAAGATTTTTTGAAATTATTAATTTTAAAGCTTAAATCTCTTAAACCCCAAGACTCTTCATTTATTAAACTGCCCTCTAAAGAGCTTATTTGTTTTTTGAATTTTTCAACTTCCTTAGAAATAACGCTTGAAGATAATTCAGGACTTAACAGTAATACAGCTTCGTATTTGTTCATAAAACTCCACGGTTATATCTCAAATATAATATTTGAGAGAAGTTGGTCTTGCATATATAATTTTTTTACAATAAATCAAGCAATAATGACATCAGTAGTATTTCCAGGACAAGGTAGTCAATACAAAGGAATGACAAGAGATTTCTTTGATAATTTTAAAATTGCTAAACAAACACTTGAAGAAATACAGGATTATACTTCTATTAATATAAAAGAAATAATGTTTGATGAGTCATCTGAAAATTTAAATCAAACAAATATTACTCAAATATCAATATTTGCTGCATCTATGATAATTTTTAAATGTATAGAATATGAGACTTCATTTAATGAACAAGATATAAGTTTTATGTTGGGTCACTCATTAGGTGAATATTCAGCATTAGCAGCCAGTAAAAAATTAAATATTAAAGATTGTGCTTTAATTTTAAAAAAAAGGGGAGAATTAATGAATTCTGCCGTAGAGCCAAATTTAACTTCAATGGCTGCAATTATAGGCTTAAATTCAAATCAAATTAACAAAATTATTGTTGAAAACAATCTTGATATAGAAATTGCGAATGATAACTCTCCACTGCAAGTTGTAATATCTGGAAATAAAAATAACATAAATAAATCTGAACAAGTTTTAAAACAAAATGGTGCAAAAAAATTTGTTTTACTTAATGTATCTGCAGCATTTCACAGTAAATATATGCTTAAATCTCAAGAAATTTTAAAAAATAATTTAAGAGATTTAAATTTTAATTCTAATAAAATTAAGATCGTATCAAATTATAATGCCAAATCATCAAATGATAATCAATTAATAATTGAAGCTTTATCAAATCAAATGGCAAATAAAGTTAGATGGGTAGAAAGCATAAAAGAAATCGAAAATGAAGGTGAAAGTAAAGTTATTGAAATCGGCCCTGGTAAGATTTTATCAGGATTAATAAAGAGAATCTCAAATAATTTTGATATAATAAGCATAAATGAAGTCACTGATTTAAAATTTATATAAAATATAAATATGAGTAAAAAGGTATTAATAACAGGAGTTTCAGGAGGAATAGGTGCTGCGATAGCCAAAAAGTTTATTAAAAATAATTACCAGCTTATAGTTAGCACATCTTCAAAGGATAATATTGATAATCTAAAAAATATATATGGAAACAATCATTCATATTATCATGTTAATTTTGATAATTTAGACAAAATTGATGATGATTTAAAATCTATATCTCAAGAACATAAGGATTTGTCAGTATTGGTAAATAATGCGGGTATTACTGATGATGGATTATTACTGCGAATGAAATATTCTCAGTGGGAAAGAGTTATACAAACAAACTTAAGTTCAAATTTTAAAATTATAAAATCATTTCTTCCAAATATGATTTCGAATAAATATGGGAAAATTATTGGAATTTCTTCTGTAGTTGCTACTACTGGTAATCCTGGTCAAACAAATTATGTAGCTTCAAAATCAGGAATGATTGGATTTTATAAATCAGTTGCTCATGAGGTAGCAAAGCGAAACATAAATGTTAACATAGTTTCACCAGGTTATATAACAACATCAATGACAGATAAGCTATCTGATGATCAAAAGAATGGTATTTTATCGAAGATTCCAATGCAGAGGTTTGGTAATCCAATAGATGTAGCTAACCTAGTATTTTTTTTATCTACCGAAGATTCTTCATATATTACTGGACAGAATTTTAATGTAAATGGTGGAATGTTAATGTTTTAAACAGTTGACATGTAATGAAATTATAATTTAATAAGATATATTAAGGAGTTAAATATGAGCGATATTCAAGATCAGGTAAAAAAAATTGTTGTAGATCATCTAGGTATAGATGAGGCAAAAGTTACACCAGAGTCTAAATTTATTGATGATTTAGGAGCTGACAGTCTAGATACTGTAGAATTGGTAATGGCATTTGAAGAAAAGTTTGGTATCGAGATACCTGATGATGCTGCAGAAACTATTCAAACAGTCCAAAATGCTATAGATTTTATTGAAAGTAAAAAATAAATTTATTTTTTAAATGAGAAGGGTAGTTGTTACTGGAATTGGGTTACTGACTACACTTGGAGCAAATAAAGATGAAACGTGGAAAAATTTACTCAGATGCCAATCTGGAATAAATACAATAGATCATTTTGATTGTTCTGAATTAACTTGTAAGATTGCTGGTTACATATCAGATAATCCTAAAAATAAAAATTATATTGATTTATCTAATTATTTAACAAACAAAGATATAAACAGAAATGACAGATTTATTCAATATGGAATTGCAGCTTCAATTATGGCAATTGAAGATGCAGGTATTCAAAATTTATCAGAAGAGGAAAAGTTAAGAACCGGTGTTACAGTTGGATCAGGTATTGGAGGATTAGAAACAATTTATAATGGATCAATTACAATTAATGATAGAGGCCCAAGAAAATTATCACCTTTTTTCATTCCATCTTCATTAGTTAACTTATTATCAGGGCAAATATCCATAAAGTATGGATTTAAAGGGCCTAATCATTCTGTTGTTACTGCTTGTGCAACAGGTGCACATTCAATAGGAGATGCATCAGAAATGATTAAAAGAGGTGCTTCTGACGTAATGGTGGCTGGAGGTTCAGAAGCCGCTGTTTGCAAACTAGGTGTCGCTGGTTTTTGTGCTGCGAGAAGTTTAAGTACATCTTTTAATGATAAACCAAAAAGTGCTTCAAGACCATGGGACAAAGACAGAGATGGTTTTGTCATGGGAGAGGGAGCAGGAATATTAGTTCTAGAGGAATTAGAATTTGCAAAAAAGAGAGGTGCGAATATTTATGCTGAAATAATAGGATATGGTATGTCAGGTGATGCCTTTCATATAACTGCACCATCAGAAGATGGAGATGGCGGATATAGAGCGATGAAAGAAGCAATATCAATGGCATCTATTGAAACTGAAAAAGTTGATTATATTAATGCTCATGGAACTTCAACTGTCAAAGGTGATCAGATAGAATTAAATGCAATAGAAAAATTATTTAAACACTCAGTTAATGTCAGTTCAACTAAATCATCAATAGGTCATTTGCTCGGAGCTGCAGGAAGCGTTGAATCAATATTTTCAATTTTATCTATTAAAGATAATATTATACCTGCAACATTAAACTTAGATAATCCAATTGAAACAAATCATATAAATTTAGTTTCCAAGGAACCCTTAGAAACAAAAGTTAACTATGCCCTAAGTAATTCTTTTGGCTTTGGAGGTACAAACACTGCGCTATTATTTAAAAATTTTTAGTATATTTTTATTTTTAATTATTTTTTCTTTATTTACACATCAAATATTTTTTAAAAACCATAATATATATGAAGACATTATCATCATAAAAAAAAATAACTCAATAAATACAATAATAATTAATAATTTTAATGAATTATATATATATGAAAAATTATTTTTAAAAATATATTATAAGTTTTATGCTTTTTTTAATAAAAAAATTCATTATGGAGAATTTAAAATTGATAATAAAATCACTTTCCATAATTTTTTAAATAAAGTTACAAAACCTAGTAATTTGATTAAAAAAATTGCAATTATTGAAGGTTCGTCAAAATATGATTTAGGAAATAAATTATCTAAATTTTTTACAAATTTTGATATTATAAATTATAATGATATCCTAGCAAATACATATTTTTTAAATACGAATAATAATTTTGAAGAATTCTACTTAAAGCTAAAAAAATATAAAATAAATTTTTTTAATAAAAATAGAGAAAATAAATTATTTAGTAAATTTACTGATAAAGAAATTATGATTATTGCATCATTAATTGAAAAAGAAGGATTGGATTATAATGATAAAAAAAATATATTTTCCGTCATAAACAATCGTCTTGAAAGAAAAATGAAATTGCAAATTGATGCAACAGTATTATTTTCTTTAACAAATGGAAATTATAATTTAGGTAGAAACTTAACTTTTGAAGACCTTAAATTTAAGCATAATTATAATACATATGTGATAAATGGACTCCCTCCTGAGCCAATTTCATATGTAGGTACTAAAACAATTGAATTAATGTTAGAAAATTATAATACAGATTATCTTTTTTATTTTTTTAATGAAAATGAAAAAAGACATATATTTACAAAAACTTTTGATGAACATAAAAAAAAATTAAATGAATACAGAAAATCAAAATAAATTAATAATTATATCATCTCCATCTGGGGCTGGAAAAACCACATTATGTAAATTACTACTAAAAAAAATGAAAAATATTGAATTATCAACTTCCTATACATCAAGAAATAAAAGATTGAACGAAATTAATGGAAAAGACTATCATTTTGTTACAAAAGAAGAATTCAATAAACTAAATAAGAAAAATTTTTTTATTGAAACAGCTAGAAATTTTAATAATTATTATGGCTCTCCTTATATAAATATCAAGAATGCAAAAAAAAATAAAAAAAATTTATTGTTTGATATTGACTGGAAAGGTGCTAGAAAAATTAGAAAAAATTACAATATTAAAAACATAATTGATTTTTTTATACTTCCACCTTCAAAGAAAGAATTGCAAAAAAGATTAATTAAAAGAGGTAGAGACAATAAAAATGAAATTTCACTTAGACTTTCATATGCAATTAAAGAAATGCAACATTATAATGAATATAAATATGTATTAATAAATGAAAATGTCCAACAAACTGTAAAAGATATAGTTAAGATTATTGAATATAATAAATTAATAGAAAAAAATAATATTATTTTAAATAAAAAATTAAAAAAAATTATAAATAGTTAGTATTTCTTTAAAATTTAATTCTTCGATTCTCTTATTTAAATCTATACTTATATCTTCATTTTTTTTTATTTTAATATTATTAATTATTTTTTTTCTTTTATTTTTAAATATTGTATTAATAAATTTCATCATTTTATTCCAATTAATATTATTTTTTTTTAATTTAATTTTTACAATAGCAGAAAAAACTTTTGGCTTAGGTATAAAAACATTAGGAGATATATATGAGCATATTTTGTAATCAGAACATAATTGTAACATAAATTTATATTGATTTATTTTTCCTTTTTTATAATCACATTTTAAAGCAAATTCTTTTTGAACCATTAGTACCACTTCATTTAAATAATTAGCATTAAAAATAATTTTTTTTAAAATTTTTGATGAAATATTATAAGGTATATTTCCTAATATATTAAAATTTTTATAATTTGATAAATTTATATTTAATATATCTTCATGAATTATTTCAATATTTTTAAAATCTATATACTTTTTTTTTAAATATTTTATTAAATATTTATCTTTTTCGATTAATATTAATTTTTTAGGTTTCTTTGAAATAATAAAATCTGTTAAAAAACCTTTGCCAGAACCAAATTCAATAACTTTTTTATTTTGTATTGTAATTTCATTAATAATTTTTCTTGTGATATTTTTATCAATTAAAAAATTTTGACTAAGGGATTTTTTTGATTTTATCATTTTTATTTCTATTTTTATAAATTTTCTTTATTATTTTAAAACAGTTTATAAATGATTTATTGGATGCTAATTTTTTGCCAACAAGGTTATATGCAGTTCCATGATCAGGAGATGTTCTTATTATATCTAAATTACCTGTAATATTCACTCCAGAGTAATTGCTTATATATTTAAATGGTATAAGCGCTTGATCATGAAAAATAAATAAATAACAATCAAAATTATTTAAATTATTTCTATTAATCATACTATCAGCTGATAAAGGACCTTTTATATTAATTTTCATATTTATAGCTTTTTTTATCTCTGGAATAAGTATTATTTTCTCTTCACTACCTATTAACCCTGACTCCCCCGCATGAGGATTTATACCTGATATTAATATTTTTGGTTTTTTGATGTTAAAGTCTATCTTTAATGTTCTATTTAATGATTTTATTTTATTAAAAATAAAATTTTTTTTCTTTAATGTTTTATTTACATTATTTATATTAATGTGAGTTGTAAGAGTTGAAATTATTAAATTTTTATAATTAAAAATCATATTTGTCGTATTTTTTTTATTAAGTTTTTGAAGATATTCAGTTTGTCCAATAAAATTTTTATCAATTTTTTTAATTATTAAATCTTTCCTTAATGGCAAAGTTATCATTCCTATAAAAAAATTTTTTTTACAATAATTGAATGCATATTTTATAGACTCAATTGTATTTTCTTCGTTATTTTTTGCCTTAAAATCATA
>CACDMT010000027.1 GCA_902553945.1 uncultured Alphaproteobacteria bacterium
TATTTCAATGGGTTTTATTAAGTTAGTTAAATATTTGATTTCACCAAAATTATTAGTACCTAATTCAAATATACAAAATTTTGACTTAAGATTTAAATTTAATATGGATATTATTACACCTAATTTGTTGTTGAAACTTTTTTTTGAATAAGAGATTTTATTATTTTTTTTTAAAAAAAAAGCTAAAGTCTCCTTCAAAGTAGTTTTACCTGCGCTGCCAGTTATTCCTATTACATTTCCCTTGTATAGTGATCTTTTTATTTGAGACAATTCTTCCAAATAATTTAATAAATTTTTTATATAAATTACTTTATTATTTTTTAATTTTAAGTCTCTTTTATCAGTTAAACAATATTTAGCGCCGTTTCTAAGTGATGAATTAATAAATTTATTTCCATGGCATTTACTTCCTTGTAAAGCTAAAAAAATATCACCTTTTTTTACATCCTTACTATTTATTTTAATTTTATTATTTTTTGAAAATATATATTTTTTTAAATCTATTTCTTTTATCATTAAGTTACAATTCTTTTTACTAGTTTATAATCATCAAATTTAATTTTTTTATTTTTAATAATTTGAAATTTTTCATGACCCTTGCCTGCAATAATTAACTTTTCTCCTTTTAATAGATTTTTTATAGCTAAATTAATTGCTTTTTTTCTATTTGATATTTCAATACCTTTGGGACAATATTTAATTATTTCTTTTCTTATTTTTGATGGACTTTCAAAACGAGGGTTATCATCTGTAATATACACTTTACTTGCTAATTTATTTGCTATTTTTCCCATTAATTTTCTTTTGTTACGGTCTCTATTTCCGCCACATCCAAAGAGTAATATTGGTTTTATATTATTAGTATTTTCAGATATTAATATTTTTTCAAGAGCATCAGGCGTATGTGCATAATCTACAATTATAGTAGATTTATTCTTTTTATAATTAATTTTTTGTAAACGTCCTGGTGGGTTACTAATTTTATTCAAAATTTTAATAATTTTTTTTTCTTTAATTCCTAAACTTATACAACATGATATTGCACATTCTAAATTTTCAATTTCAATATCTGTACATAAATTTAAATTTTTAATATTATATTCATTTTGAAAAATTTTTAATGTCATTGCTTTTTTATTTTTATTAAAAAAGATATCTTTTTTCCCAAAATATATTATTTTAATATTTTTACTTAATAATTTTTTTTCTAAAGTACTGATATTTTTTATTCTTGAATTAATTATTGCAATACCACTTTGAGATAAATGTTTCGTAAATAATTTAAACTTTGCATTTCTATAACTCATCATGCTTTTGTGGTAATCTAAATGATCTCTTGAAATATTTGTTATAGCGGCGATATCAATTTTATATTTACCTAACCGATTTTGATCCAATGCGTGACTTGAAGCTTCAAAAATAAAATTATATTTTATTTTTTTATTAGATGATCCATAATTACATAGCTCTTCATATGATGGTGTTGTTAATTGTACATCTTTTATTTTTTTTCCATTATTAAAATACCCTATTGTTCCTAAAATTTTATTTTTTATCTTAAGTTGATTAAAAATATTTGAAATATACCATGATACTGAAGTTTTTCCATTTGTTCCAGTTATTGCAATTGTTTTGTAAGGACGATACTTATATATTTTTTTAATTATTTTTTCTTTTTCATTTTCTAAATTTTTTACCAAAAATTGTGGTATTTTTTTTATATTTGATTGATATTTATTAGTAACTATTGCTGGAATATTTTTTCTAATCGCTTCATTAATATAAGTATTTTTTATTTTAGAATTTGAATCAATTATAAATAATGATTTTGCATTAGAATATTTTGAATTAGCAGTTATCGTTAAAAAAATTTTATTTTTTTTTAAATTAATAACTTTTTCAACATTAATTGTCTTTTGTAAATCAAATAGGTACATTAAGTATTTTATATAATGACTTTGTGTCTGCTTTTAGAAATTCAGTATTTTTATTTTTTGGAATATTTAAAAGATTAATCATATCTGTTATTATTTTTTTTACTAATGGTGCATTAACAACAGCACCTGTCATTTTTTGTAATGAATTTTCTTCTTGTTTGGGATATTCTACAGCTGTATATACAACGTATTTTGGATCTGATATTGGAAAAACGCCTATAAAAGAGGTTAAATTTCTGTCTTTAAAATAACCACCTTTTGGATTAAGAAGTTCAGTAGTACCTGTTTTTCCTCCAATTTCATATCCTTCAATTTTAACTCTTGGTCCAGTAAACTTTGTTTTTACAATTACTGCATTTAATAAGCTTAAAAAAAACTTTGATGAATTTTCTTTAATAAGAATTTTTTTATTTATTTTATTTTTTTTATCGAAAATTAATGTCGGATGTACCTCATTCCCATTGTTAGATAAAGTTGCGTATGCTTTAATTAAATGAAGTGGAGTAATAGAAAAACCATGACCAAATCCTATAGTGGCAGTTTCTAGTGACCCCCAATTATTTTTATTACCTAATGGTTTTGCTGTTTCTTTTATTTGTAAATTTATTTTATTATTAAAACCCAATTTTTGAAAAAAATTATTTTGATTATTTTTACCAGTTAGAGTGGCAATTTGAGCTGTTCCTATATTTGAAGACTCTACTATTATTTTCTCAACATTGTACATACCGTCTTCTTTAAAATGATTATGATCACCGATACCTTTGTACTCTTTTGTAACATCAAAAATCATATTAGGTTTTATTATATCCAAATCATATGCCATGATTGCAGTTATGGGTTTAAATGTTGATCCCATTTCATAATTAGATTGTATTACTCGATTAATTTTATTTTTTTCTTCATAAATAGAAATTTTTTCAGGGTTATAATCTGGTAAACTTACGGATGATAAAATATTTCCATTTTTAATATTCATTATAACGGCTAATCCAGAATCAGCTTTATATCTTTTGATTGTATCTGAAAGATTCTTTCTTACCATTTGTTGTAAATCTATATCTAAAGTTAAAAAGATATTTTCAGATTTATCTAATTTATCATTATAAAATCTTTCAATACCCGATTGACCTAATTGATCTATATCAACATGTCCAACGATATGTGAGGATGCATTTTTATATGGATAAATTCTTTTAATCTCATTATGAGTTTTAATATTGATTTCACCTAAATTTATAATTGATTGATATTCAATAGGTGAGATATTCCTTTTTATCCAAATAAATTTTTTATTTGATGTTAGTTTTGTCTCTAAATTTACAAGATCTAAATCTAATATATTAGATAGTTTTTCAGCTAATTTTTTTTTATTTTTTACAAAAGATGGATTAATTGACAATGATTTACTTTTTATAGTTGTTGCAAGCAAACGGCCTTTAGTATCAAAAATATTTCCTCTTATTTTTTTAGCATTGACCTGATTTTTAATTTTAATTTCATCTGAAAAAAGCATAATTTCAGAAATTCGATAAATCGACACAAAATATACGAAAATAAAAATTAAAATTGAAAAAAAAACTCTACTATGAAGTATCTTTAAAGACTCAATATCAAATAACTTAAATTTATTAACCATCAATTTAAACCTATTTTTTTGAGTTAACTAACTTATAAAAATCTTTATTATTTAGAAATTGTTTTAGAGTAAATAAATTTGGTTCTCTTTCATTATTTTTATTTAAAAAATATAATGAGTGCATTTTTTTCAAATAGTTGCTATTTTTATGTGCTGTAAGTTCTATTAAGTTAATTTTTAAATCATCTTGAATTTTCAAGATTTGATATTTTATATGATTATTTTTTTTTTCTATTTCTCTTGTTTTATTAGCAACAAAAACCATTGAGAATGCTATAAATAAATTCAAAAACATAAAAGCTGCAATTGATTTAGTGTATTTCATTATTGTATTTTTTGAGCTACCCGAAGTTTTGCTGATCTGGATCTAGGATTAATTTTAATCTCAGAATCCGATGGCAATATTGGTTTTTTGGTGATTATTTTTAAATGAGTTGCCATTTTTTCAGGTAACTCCGGGTAGTGGCGGGAGGAACGCCATCGTTTACCACTATTGTGGTTAAAAAAATCTTTCACAATTCTATCTTCTAGACTTTGGAAAGAAACTATTAAAATTAATCCTTCAGACTTCAATAACCTTATGGTTTTATTTAATGAAGTTTTTAATTCATCAATTTCATCATTTACATATATTCGTAAAGCTTGAAAAGTTTTTGTAGCTGGATGTATTTTTTTCTTATTTAATTTTTTATTTGGAATACTCTGTAAAATTATTTTTGATAATTCTAATGTACTACTAATTAATTTAATTTTCCTATTTTTAACTATTTCTTTTGCAATACTTCGCGAAAATCTTTCTTCTCCATAATTAAATATGATATTAGCTAGATTTTTCTCATTATAATTATTTATAACTTCGAAAGCTTTCTTATTATTTCCACCCATTCCCATATCTAGAGGGCCATCTAAATTAAATGAAAAACCTCTTTCAGCATAATCTATTTGATTTGAACTTGTTCCTAAATCATATAAGATAACATCATATTTTTTTTCCTTAAAATTTGATTCATTTATAATTTTGTCTAAATTACTAAATTTATCATTAATAAATGTAAAATTTTTAAAATTTGAAGTTAGCTCTTGAGAAAAAATTTTAGATATTGGATCCCTATCTATTGATAATAATTGAGAAACTTTAAAATTATTTAATATTGCTTTTGAATAACCTCCACCACCAAAGGTTGCATCAACAACATTTATTGATCTATTTTTTGGAATAAATGAGATTACTTCATTTAACATTACCGGATTATGTAAATTTTTCATATTTATTTATTTTGCTGAGTTAAAATTGTTCTTAAAGATTTTTTTTCTTTTAAAAGTCTTTTTCTAGATTCTTCTCTTTTTAAAATTCCTGCTTTTGGCTCCCACAACTGAAAAAAGAAACCTTGTCCAAAAAATGCGACTTCATTTTGAATTTTTGCATATTTTTTTAACTCATCAGGTATTAAAAACCTTCCCTCTTTATCAATATTAGTTGGAATAATTTCAGAAAAAACTGATGTTGAAAAATCATCATAATCTTCTGAAAAATAATCTAAATTGTTTATTCTTTTTGAGATTTCTTTTAATCTTTCTGTTCCACAACCCTCTATTGAATCTGATTTAATAGACTTGTATAAGATAATCTCATTTTTATTTGATTTAGGTAGTGCATTCCTAAATGTTGAAGGAAGAGATACTCTTCCTTTTTTATCAATTTTATTAATAAAACTTGATAAGAATAAATCCATAAAATATGGGTTATCATGGGATTATATGGGCGTCAATGGGTATATACTTAATTTTTTAATGTTCTATTAATGTTCTCATAATAAAATGATGGTGCATAAGCCGGGTTCTGTAATTTATATAAATTGATGATCATTAATCTAGGGTAAACGTCACCGCTTACCTCTTGCAGTCTACCCGAACAACACAGCTGGAACTGAAAGTTGTTCCTATTTGACCTTGCTCCAAAAAGGGTTTGCAATGCCTTTTTTGTTACCAAAAAAGCGGTAGGCTCTTACTCTACCTTTTCACCCTTACCTTAAAAAGGCGGTTTATTTTCTGCTGCACTTTCCCTAAGTTTACACTTGCCAGGAGTTACCTGGTTTTTTTTCCAGTGGAGCCCGGACTTTCCTCTCGATAAATCGAGCGATCATCGCACCATCAATTTATAAATTATTTATTTTTTATGAAAGGTCAACACAAATTTAAATAATGTGACTTAATTCTCTCATAAGTATTATTATCTAACTTTCCTGTTATCTTTCTTTGATAAAAATGTCTTTGATAATTTTTTATTAATTTTTTAAATAAATGATCACTACTTAATGAGGTTTTAGTTTCATATCCAATAAAGTTAAGCATAAATAATACCTTATTTTTTTTGGTTTTAATATTATTTCTATCAAAATAATTTTCTACTAATCTATTTTTTTCGTTAGTTATTTTTTTTGGAAGAAAAGCTAAATTAACTAAAGATAGTTTATTCCAAGGAAATTTTTTTCCAGGATCAATTTTTCTATATGGAGATATATCAGAATGTCCAAGAACATTTTCCTTCTTTATATCGTATTTTTTTAATAAGTATTTTATTAATTTTTTCAGTGAATTAATCATTTTAACTGAATATCTTTTGTTTTTACCATTAAAGCTGAAATCTAACTCTATTCCTACTGATAGAGAATTTATATCTTTATAATTTTTCCAAATTGAAACTCCTGCATGCCAAGCTCGGTATTTTTCATCAACTAAGCAATATATATCTCCATTTTGAGTAATTAAATAATGGCTACTCACTTTTTTACTTTTGTCACATAAGTGTGAAATTGCCTCTAAAAAATTATTAATAGCAGTATAATGAATAATTATAAATTCAATTTTATTCGATTTTCTTTTATTATAATTTAAAGATTTAAATTTATTTATGAATTTCATTCAAATTTATAGTTATTCAATATATACATAAAGTTTATGAAATTTAAATATTTGTTAGTTTTTTTTATAATTTATTTTAGTATATCTTGCTCGAATTCAGATGATAATAAATTAAATAAAACACAAAATATTAGTAAACCAGATGAAATCTATATTTCTGCTAATAATTATTTTAAAAATAAACAGTACATAGAAGCTACTGAAGAATTTAAAAAATTAAATAAATTGTACCCTTTATCTAATGAGGCAATACAAGCACAAATAATGATTGGATTTATACACTATATTAAGATGGAATACGCTGATGCTACTTTGCAATTTGATAGAATTATAAATAAATATCCATCTCACAAAAATTTAGATTATGTATACTATATGAGAGCAATGTGTAATTATGAACAAATAGCTCATGAAGGTCTAGATGGCGAATTTAATAATTTAGCACTTGAAGATTTTAATCAAGTAATAAATAGATTTCCGCTAAGCACTTATTCTAAAGATAGTAGACAAAAAATAATATTGGTAAAATCTAATCAAGCTGCAAAACATATGAATATTGGTAGGTTTTACTTAAAAGAAAAAAAATATACAGCTGCTTTAAGTAGATTTAAAATTGTTATAGAAGACTACTCAATGACTAAATTTACCCCTGAGGCATTGCATAGAACTGTAGAGGTATACTTTAATTTAGATATGAAACAAGATGCAAATAAAACTGCAGCTGTTCTTGGTCATAACTACCCAAATTCTAAGTGGTATAAATATAGCTATGATTTAATCAAAAATATAGATGATAAAAAATCATTCTTAGGAAAAGTTAAGAATATTTTTTGATAAATGAGTCAAAAAAATGAAAAATTAATAATAAAAAGATTAAAAGAATTATCAGAAATAATTGAAAAACATAATTATTTATATCATACATTAGATAAACCAAAAATATCAGATAAAGATTATGATTTATTAATAAAAGAAAATAATGACTTAGAAACAAAATATCCAAATTTAATATATAAAAAAAGTCCAAATAAATTTGTTGGAAGTATAATTAAAGAAAAATTTAATAAAATTAAACATGAATCACAAATGTATTCTTTATCTAATGCCTTTGATAAAAATGATATTGAGGAATTTATCAAAAGAACTATAAAATTTTTAAATTATTCTGATGAAAAAAATTTTGAATTTTTATGTGAGCCAAAAATAGATGGTTTATCTCTTAACCTAGTTTACAAAAAAGGTAAATTGGTATCTGCTGGAACAAGGGGTGATGGCTTAATAGGTGAAGATGTTACAAAAAATATTTCAAATATTAAACAAATCCCAAAAAATCTACAAAATAATTATCCAGAATTTATAGAAATAAGAGGTGAAGTTTTTATTTATAAAAATGATTTTAAAAAAATAAATTCTCTTTTAGATAATAAAGATAAATTTGCAAATCCAAGAAATGCAGCTGCGGGTAGCCTAAGACAATTAGATATAAAAATAAGTCATAGTAGACCTTTAAATTTTATTGCTCATGGGTTGGGTAATTGCTCAAAAAATTATGAAACAATTGAGGAATTTTATGAAGATTTATTTGTTTGGAATATTAAACCTAATAAAATTTCAAAAATTTGCAAATCAAGCGATGAAATAATGCAATTTTATAATATTTTAGACAGTGATAGAAATAAGTTGAAATATGATATTGATGGTGTTGTAATAAAAATAAATAATTTAAATTTACAAACAAGACTAGGTTACGTTGGTAAAAATCCGCGATGGGCAACTGCATTAAAATTTTCATCCGAAAAAGCAAATACTGTTATTGAAGCAATTGATTTACAAGTTGGAAGAACTGGTGCTATAACACCTGTAGCAAGATTAACGCCAATTAATATCGGCGGTGTTTTAGTCTCTAATGCGTCATTACATAATTTTGATGAAATTCAGAAAAAAAATATTAATGTTTTAGATATTGTTGAAATTGAAAGAGCTGGTGATGTAATTCCTTATGTAACAAAACTAATTAAGAAAAATTTAAAAATAAAAACTCAAATCATTCCTCCTAAAAATTGTCCAATATGTAATAGTGATGTTATTAAAGAAATGGATGAAGCAATTTTAAGATGTTCAAATAAATATGGTTGTTATTCTCAAAGACTTGGACAAATTATTCATTTTATAAGTAAAAAAAGTTTAAACATTGATGGTTTTGGAGAGAAACAAGCAAAGCAATTTTTTGATTTAAAATATATTAAAAATATAAATGATATTTTTTATATTGAAAAATATAAAAAACAAATTTTACAGCTTGAGGGATGGGGAGAATTATCTTATAATAATTTAATTAATTCTATAAATCAATCAAAAGAAATTTCATTAGAAAAGTTTATTTACTCATTAGGAATAAGGTTCATAGGTGAAGTAAATTCTGAAATATTGGCAAATGAATTTAAAAATATAAAAACTTTAATAAAAAAAATCAACGGTATAGATAACTTAAATAATGTAGACGGTCTTGGACCAAAAGCAATATCTTCAATTGTGGATTTTTTTTCTAATAAAAATAATTTAAAAATAATTAAAAATTTGCAAGAAATTTTACTAATTAAGAATAATAATAAAAAAATTGAAAGTAGTTATTTTTCAAACAAGCATCTTGTTTTTACAGGCACTTTAGTGTCCCTATCAAGAGAGGAGGCTAAATATTTAGCAAAGAAAAAAGGGGCAAAAATATTATCATCAGTAAGTAAAAAAACTGATTATTTGATATTAGGAAAAAAATCTGGGTCAAAAGAACAAAAAGCAAAATTACTTGGGGTAAAAGTGATAAGTGAAAATGATTTTTTAAAGAAAATTAATCAATAAATTTAAGAAATTTTATAAAAACTTTTTTTGAAGAAAAATGTTCGAAATTAACTAAAGCTTTGTCACCATCTATTTTTAAGATATATCCTCTACCAAACTTTTGGTGAAATACTTTTTTACCTCTAGATATTTCATTTTCATAAGAATAATCTTGATTAAACTCCCAATCAATTTGATTTTTTTTTGCATTTTTAAGTAATCTTTGCCTTCCGGGTGAAATAATTTCATCTGCAAATACATCTTTTTCTACAAAGTCTTCTAAGAAATTATTTTCTTGAATGTATTTTGAGTCGTTTATTTCGATTTTATCATCAGGAAGTTCACTAATAAATCTAGATGGTAGGTTATAATCATGTGAAGCATATGAATATCTATTTTGATTAACATATGTAATGTTAATTTTTTTTCTTGCTCTTGTTAATGCAACATATGCTAATCTTCTCTCTTCTTCTAGGCCCTTATTACCTGTCTCTTCTATAGATCTTTGACTTGGAAAAACCCCTTCCTCCCATCCTGCAAGAAATACATAATCAAATTCTAAGCCTTTAGCAGCATGCATTGTCATTAATGTCAAATTTTCTTCAGAAGTACTTGAAATATTTTCCATAATTAATGATACATGTTCAAGAAAGCCTTCTATATTTTGAAAATCTTTAAGACTTTCTATGAATTCATTTATATTATCAATTCTAGATAAATTATCAGGATTATTTGAATTTTTTTCTTCCTTTTCTAGAAATTCTAAATAACCTGAGTCTTCTATGATTACTTTAGCTAACTCAATATGGTCAAATTTTTTCTGAATTTTTTTCCACTTAATTATATTTTCAACAAAATTGAAAATTTCAATTTTAGCTTTTGAATTTGTTTTAAAAGCTATTTGTCCTGCAGCATCAAACATTGATAAATTATTCATTCTAGCAAATGAACTTATTTTAGTTAATGTTGATTTTCCAATCCCTCTTTTTGGAACATTTATTATTCTTTGAAAGGCTAAATCATCCTCAGAATTATTAATTAATCTCAAATAAGCAATTATATCTTTTATTTCTTTTCTTTCATAAAATCTTAATCCTCCAATTATCTTATATGGCAAACCTAAATTTATTAATCTCTCTTCAAAAGATCTTGTATGAGCCGCTATTCTAAATAAAATAGATATTTCACTTAATTTTATGTTACTCTTTATCAAATTTTCAATTTTATCGGATACATGGATTGCCTCTTCCTTAGTCTCCCAAAATCCATTTATACTTATTTTTTCACCTTCCTCATTTTGACTCCATAACTCTTTTCCGTACCTTCCTTTATTTTTAGATATTAAATTTGATGCACAACTCAATATATTTTTAGTTGATCTATAATTCTGTTCCAAACGTATTATTTTTACATCAGAAAAATTTTTACTGAAGTTTAATAAATTTGTTACGTCTGCCCCTCTCCAGGAATAAATAGATTGATCATCATCACCTACACAACAAATATTTTTATGTCCCTTATATAAATAATGTATCCACATTTGCTGAATAGGATTAATATCTTGATACTCATCGACAAGAATAAATTTAAAAATATTTTGATATTTCTCTAAAATATTTTTATTTGATTTAAATATTTTTATACAAAATAAAATTAAATCTCCAAAATCAACGCTATTCATTCTCAATAACTCTGATTGATATAATTTATATATTTTTCTTATTTCATAATCATGTTTTCTATACTTATTCTCTTTTACATAATCAGGTGTTGTTCCAGTATTTTTAAAATTATCAATGACACTTAAAAAATATTTTGCAGAAATTTCTTTAGTATCAATTTTTTCTGCCTCACAGATATTTTTTATAAGCTTTAATTGATCATCATTATCTATAATTTGAAAATTTTTTTTTAATCCTACCTGTTCATAATGTTTACGTAAAATTCTTAGAGCCAACGAATGAAAAGTGCCTACCCACATATTATCAATTGGCAAATTAATTATTTTTGCGATTCGTAATTTCATTTCATTAGCTGCTTTATTAGTAAAAGTTACTGCAAGTATTTGTGATGGTGCTGATAATTTGTTATATAAAATATGAAGAATTCTAAAAGTTAAAACCCTTGTTTTTCCACTCCCAGCCCCTGCTAAAACTAATACTGAACCTTTTGTTTCTTCTACTGCTTTTCTTTGCTCTTTATTTAATAAATTTAAATAATTTAATGAATTATCTGACATTTTTTTGCTATAATATATGTATATTCTAATCTATAAACTATTTAGTATAAGAATATAAATAAACTTAGATATGAAAATCAATTTAGCAACATATGTTTTTTTAATAATATGCATTTTTTCAAATAATATTTATGGAGCGGCATCAGATCAGGTAAATACTAACTCTGATGATTTTGAAACTTCTACAATTGAAGATGAAATATATGATCCTCTAGAATCAGTAAATAGGGCTATATTTAGTTTTAATAATGTTGCTGATAAAGTCATTTTAGAACCTGTTGCTAAAGGATATAAAAAATTACCTTCACCACTACAAAGTGGTATAAGTAATTTTTTAAGCAATCTAAGAACTCCGTTAGTTGTTGTTAATCAATTTCTTCAAGGTCAAGGGAGTAATGCTTTTCAGTCTTCAGGAAGATTTATTATAAATAGTACAGTTGGAGTATTTGGATTATTTGATGTTGCAGATAGAATTGGTCTTGAAGAAAAAGAAGAGGATTTTGGTCAAACACTAGCAACTTGGGGGATAGGAGATGGTTTTTATATTGTACTTCCACTTTTTGGACCTTCTAATTTAAGAGATACATCTGGAATGGTTATGACAATGATGACAGACCCGATTAATGCATATGTTGTATCAGAAGGTGAGGCGTGGATAGTGCCAATGAGAACAGCAGCAAATGCAGTTGATCAAAGATCAAAAATAATTGATGAAGTAAATGCACTGAGAGATAATTCGATTGATTACTATGCTGCAGTTAGGAGTTCATATTATCAAAATAGAAAAGCTGCAATTGATAATGTTGATGACAGTGAGTTAACACCGCTACCACTAATTAGTATAGAATTTGAATAATGAAGTTTATTTATTACATCTTTTCATTAATTGTAATTTTATATTCAAATCAATTATACGCAGATGATGCTTCTCAATGGTTAAAAACAGAAATCGATAAAATACTTATTGCATATCAAAATAATGACCTACCAAATGAAAATAGATTCTTAATGATAGAGCAAACAATTAATAATAATTTTGCAGGAACAGGTATCGCAA
>CACDMT010000028.1 GCA_902553945.1 uncultured Alphaproteobacteria bacterium
AATATTGGGAAAAGCTTAAGGGAAGAGGATATAATTAATCAACAGAAAGAAATAGAAATTATGAAAAATAATCCTAATATAAAAAAAATATTAAATACATTTCCTGGAAGCATAATACACTCAATTTCTGAATTAGCAGAATTTGATAATAGTAAAGAAATTATAAAAAAAGAAATTAAAAAGGAGAAATAATGGTTAATATTGGTAATATGATGAAGCAAGCTCAGCAACTTCAAAAAAAAATGGCTGAAGCTCAAGAAAAATTAAATGAAATAGAAGTTGAAGGTAATTCAGGTGGAGGATTAGTTAAGGTCACATCAACCGCTAAAGGTGAAATTAAAAAAATATCATTAGATGATAGTTTATTAAAAAAAGAAGAAAAAGAAATGCTTGAAGATTTAATAGTTGCGGCTATTAATGATGCAAAACAAAAGGGTGAGGCAAGTGCGCAAGAACATATGAAGTCTTTAACGGGCGGACTATCATTGCCTCCAGGAATGAAATTACCATTCTAAATTATGGATTATTCTCCAATTGATAAATTAATTAATGATATATCAAAATTACCAGGATTGGGCAGAAGATCTGCTCAAAGAATAGCATTATTTTTATTAAAAAATAAAGATAGGAGTCTTACACCTCTAATTGAAACTCTAAAAGATTCTTATAGTAAAATAATTGAGTGTGAAGAATGTGGTAATATAGATATGCAAAACCCCTGTGAAATTTGCTTAAGTGATAAAAGAGATAAATTCACAATATGTGTTGTTGAAGATGTATCAGATTTATGGACATTTGAAAGAATGAGTTTTTATCAAGGTGTATATCATGTTCTTGGCGGTTCTTTATCAGCAATACAAGGTATAACAACTTCAGAATTAAAATTGGAAAAACTTTTTGATAAAATAGATAAATATAAAGTAAAAGAAATTATTTTAGCATTAAGTACAACCATGGAAGGTCAAACAACATCATTAGTGATAGCTGATAAACTTGAAAAATTTAAACAATTAAATGTTACAAGATTGGCTCAAGGCATTCCAATGGGAGGAGAGGTTCATTATCTTGATGAAAATACATTGACTACTGCTTTTAAGTCTAGAAAAAAAATAACTTAGTTTTTAATGAATAATTTAATTTATGTTCCAAACCCATTACTGCGTCAAAAAGCACTAGAGATTGAATCGGTAGGAAAAGAAGAAATTAACCTAGCTAAAAAAATGATGCAAATTATGATTGAAGCTCCAGGTGTTGGATTAGCCGCAAATCAAATTGGTGTTTTAAAACAAATTGTTACTATTTTTTTTATTGATAATGAAACAAAAAAAGAAACTAAATATACTTTGTATAATCCAAAAATTTTATCCTATTCTAATGAAACGATTGTTATGGAAGAAGGCTGTTTATCTCTTCCTGAACAATTTGCTGAAATTGAAAGACCAAAAAATATTTCATTGCAATATTTAAACGAAAAAAATCAGATAATTAAAAAAAATGTTAAAGGAGTTGAGTCTAGAATCCTTCAACATGAAATAGATCATCTTTCTGGTAAGCTATTTGTTGATTATCTATCTTCTTTAAAAAGAAATATAATGATTAAAAAAGTTAAGAAATATTTAAGGGAAAAATAAAATGAAAAACAAAAAAATAATTTTTATGGGAACTCCTGATATTTCTGCAAAATATTTAAATACTTTGATTGAAAAAAATATACAAATTCATACAGTCTTTACACAGGCCCCTAAAAAACAATCAAGAGGTATGAAATTAAGCAAAACGCCAGTTCATCTATTAGCAAATAAAAAAAATATTAATGTTTTTCATCCTCAAAATTTTGATATTGAAACAATTAATATATTAAAAAAAATAAAACCAGATCTAATTATAGTAATGGCCTATGGAAAAATACTTCCAAAGGTTATTTTAGAATTACCAAATTACGGCTGTATAAACATACATGTATCTATTTTACCACGTTGGAGGGGAGCGGCGCCAATAGAACACGCATTAATGAATGGCGATAAAGAAACAGGTATTTCTATAATTAAACTGATTGAAAAATTAGATGCGGGACCAATAATTGTTCAAAAAAAATTCATTATTCCAGAGAATTGTAATAAATTAGAACTTACTGATAATTTAACAAAAATAGGTACAAAATTACTAGTTGATGTAATCCCACGTATCTTGAATGATAATATTAAACTAAAAATTCAAGATGAAAAAAAAGCAACATATGCAAAAAAAATAAATTCAATAACAAGAAAAATTAATTTTAATAATTCAATGAAAGATATAATTAATCAAATCAGGGCTCATGCACCTAAACCTGGAGCTTGGTTTTTTATAAATAAAGAAAGAATTAAATTAATTGATGCTAAAAAAGGAACTGGAAGAGGAAAATTATCTACAGTTTTAAATAATAAATTTGAGATAGGTTGTAATGATGGAAGTATTGAACCTTTAATTTTACAAAGAGAAGGAAAAAATATTGTTACAAAGGAAGAGTTTCTAAGAGGATATAAATTAAAACTAGGTGATATCATTAATGCATAATTATAAGATAACCATTGAATATGAAGGAACAAATTTTGTTGGATGGCAACGTCAAGAAAATGGCCTTTCAATTCAACAATTAATTGAAGAATCAATTCAAAAACTTTCAAATAAAAAAACTACTATTTTTGGAGCAGGAAGAACTGATGCAGGTGTTCATGCTAAGGGTCAAGTAGCTAGTTTTGAATTAGATAACAACTTAGATACAGATACTATACGCGATGGCCTTAATCATCATCTTCGTCCTCATCCAATTGCAATTATATCAACTGAAAAAGTAGATAATGATTTTAATGCAAGATTTTCAGCAAAACTTAGACACTATGAATATAGGGTTGTTAATAGAAGACCTCCTTTGACACTTGAAAATAATAGACTTTGGTGTGTTCATAAAAAAATTGATTTAAAAAAAATAACAGAGCAATCTAAAAATTTTTTAGGTAAACACGATTTATCTGCTTTTAGATCAATAAATTGTCAGTCAAAATCATCAATTAAATCAATAACATCTATGGATATTAAAACTAACAATGACGAAATATTTTTTACTATTTCTGCAAAATCTTTTCTTCATTCTCAAGTTAGAATAATGGTTGGAACATTAATTGATATAGGTCTTGGTAAAATTTCAAAATCTATTTCAGAAATAATTTCACTAAAGAAAAGGGAGTATGCAGGTGTTACAGCCCCACCTCATGGATTATATCTTATAGAAGTTGAATATTAATAAAAACCTATTTCAGATAGGCATATATCTGCAGTAAAATCTTTAAACCCTGCAACTAAACCAATAGATTTAATTTTTTGACCTATTAAATTAGTAGGTTGATAAGCATTTGATTTTTTAAATTTATTAAAAGGAGCTCTAATTTCATTCCATTCACTATTAGTTTTAAAACTAAATTTATAATATTGCCAAGGAGCCATAGTTAACGCAGTTCTTAAATGTATTGAATAATTTTCATCATTACCAAAAACTTTTAAATAAATACCCTCATATTCTTTAGTAGATATAGTTGGTTTAAGTTGATTTCGTATCTGAATAAAGCCGCCATTATTTTCTGTCGTTACATTACCAGTCATATGATAACAATCTACACCATCTACATTTGAAATAATTGCCTTACCTTGTGATAAGCCACCCATAACACCATCTGTAAAAAAGGCCCAATTTTGTTTTTGTGATGTTACCCCTGGAGTTGCAAGGTTGTCTAAAATCATTGAGTTATTCGCATTAACATTTTGAGAAAAAATTATAAATAAAATAATAACTGAAAAAAATTTCAATTTTTGCTTTTTTCTAATAATTTTTTTTTAATTAATGATAAACCTGTATCAATCTTAGACTTATAAGATTCTTCAAATGCTTTTAATTGCCAGTCAGAAAGCCTTTGTTTTAAATCTTCTAGGTTGTTGATTTTCCAATCATTTGATGTATTTTCATCTTTCCAAATATTTTTTTCTTCATTTGTTCTACCACATCCATAGCAAAATCCCGAAACAGGATCTGTTTTACAAACGCTTATACAAGGAGAAGTTACTTTGTTCTGTTCCATAGTATTATACATATATTCTTTTTTAATATAATCCATTAAATAAGAAATAAAATATGATTATAGGTTTTAAAGATATAGAAAAAGCTTACAAAAAAATAAAGAATTCTATTATTAAGACTCCTCTTGTAACTAACGATTATATAAATAATTTACTAAATTCTGAAGTTTATTTTAAACTTGAAAATCTTCAAAACACAGGATCTTTCAAATTAAGGGGTGCAACCCATAAAATATCTACATTATCAAGTGACATAATTGATAATGGAGTCGTCGCGTACTCTTCTGGAAATCATGCACAAGCAGTTGCCTATGCTGCCTTGCAAAAAAATATTAGTGCAAAAATAATTATGCCTAAAAATGCACCTAAAATAAAAATAAATAATACAAAAGAATACGGGGCTGATGTAATTTTGTATGATGAATTTTTTGAAAGTAGAGAACAAATAGGAAATGATATAAAAGAAAAAGAGAATAGATCTTTAATAAAACCTTATGATGATATTGATATTATTGCAGGTCAGGGCACTGCTGGCATTGAAATAGCAGAAGATTTAAAAAAATTATCTATAACACCTGACATATATCTTTGTTGTTGTGGAGGAGGAGGTTTAATAGCTGGAACCTCAACTTACCTTCAATATGAATTTCCAAATTTGAAAACGTATTCAGTTGAACCTGAAGGTTTTGATGATACAAAAATATCTTTAGAGAATAAAAAAATTATTGAAAATTTATCAAATAAAAAATCAATTTGTGATGCATTACTTGCACCAATGCCAGGGGAGATTACTTTTCCTATTAATTTAAAAAATCTTGATGGAGGAATTAGTATTTCTGATGAAGAAGTGAAAAAAACTATAATTTTATTGTCAGAACATTTAAAAATAGTTGTTGAACCTGGTGGTGCAGTAGCTGCTGCAGCATTATTAAATAAAAAAATAAATACAAAGAATAAAAAAGTTGTTGTGATGATATCTGGAGGTAATATTGATTTAGAATTATTTAGATCACTATGAATGGAATATCTAACTTATCTAATTTACAATTAAAATTGAAGGATAATAAGATTGATATTCTGATAATTAATAGAAGTGATGAATTTTTAAATGAATATATTTCACCATATGCAGAAAGATTACAATTTGTTACCAATTTTTCAGGCTCTGCTGGTAAGGCAATAATTCTTCAAAATGATGCATTTCTTTATGTTGATGGTCGTTATACTTTCCAAGCTAATGAACAAATAAATCAAAATGAAATTCAATCAAAACATTTAAAAATATTTTGGCAAGATCTTAAAACTTATATCTCTAAACAAAATTGTAAAATTGCTATTGATCCCAAATTACATTCAATCAAAGAAATTCAAAAAATTCAAGATTATATTATTAATACATCTTCTAAAATTAAATTTTTAGAGTCAAATATTATTGACTCAATATGGACAAATAAACCTAGCATTCAATATTCAAATATATTCGATCACCCTCTAAAATATGCAGGAAATGATAGGGTAAAAAAACTAATTGATTTTAAAAAATATTTAAATGAAAAAAAGATTGATCATTATTTAGTTACCGGTTTAGATAATATTGCATGGTTATTAAATATAAGGGCTGATGATATTTTATATACTCCACTTGTTTATGCATATTTATTAATTTCACAAAATGGAAAATCATCCTTGTACATTAATAACGATAAAATTAATGATCAACTAAAATCAGAAATAGAAAAAAATATTAATATTTACCCAATTGATAATGTTGAAAATATATTTTCTGATATAAAAAATGATGAAATAGTAGGTTTAGATTTTGCAACTACAACATATGATTTTTTAATTTTTTTAAAAAAAAATAATATTAAATATAAAAATACTACAAATTTTTGTATTTTATCTAAAGCAGTTAAAAATAAAGTTGAACAAAGAGGAGCTTTAAATGCAAATATAAGAGACGGTGTTAGTATAACACGTTTTATTTATTGGTTAAAAAATGAAATAGATATCAATTCAACTGATGAAATTTTAGCAGCAAATTATTTAAAAAGTTTAAGAGTTAACAATGAACTATTTCACTCATTGTCTTTTGATACAATTTCTGCTTTTGGAAAAAATGCAGCATTACCTCATTATAGAGTAGATGATGTAAGTAATGTTAACTTTAAAATTGATAATATTTATTTGGTTGACTCAGGTGCTCAATATTACGATGGTACAACCGATATCACACGTACTATAATTTTAGGAAAACCTACTCTAGAACAAAAAGATAGATTTACTCGTGTTTTGAAAGGTCATATTGCACTTTCTAATCATATTTTTAGTAAAGGCACTAAAGGAACTGATATTGATTATTTAGCACGACAAAGTTTAAAAGAAATTGGGTGTGACTATGATCATGGAACTGGCCATGGCATAGGGAGTTTTTTGAGCGTTCATGAAGCGCCGCAAAGAATTGCAAAAAATACTATGTTTGAAAGTGTTGAATTGATGCCAGGTATGATTATTTCAAATGAACCTGGATATTATAAACTCAATGAGTATGGAATTAGAATAGAAAATTTAGTTTTAGTTAAAGAAAAATCAGATGATTTACTTTTTTTTGAAAATTTATCCTGGTGTCCAATTGATAGAGATTTAGTTAAAAAAGATCTATTAAGTAATGAAGAAATAGAATGGTTTAATAAATATCACTCTAATGTATATGTTAAGTTAAATAGATATATGAATGAAAAAGAAAAACAGTGGTTAAAATTTGTTACAGAACCATTGTAAATCTTCAATAGATTGAGATTTCGTTTTCTTTCTTATATCTATAAAATAAGCTAAAACATTATTATAATAAAAATGATAATAATCCTTACGCAATGTTTTCCATCGAGAATTGGTGGAATAGAAAATTTAATGTTTAATCTGAGCTATTTCTTAAGCAAGGATAATAAAGTTATAGTTCTTGCTGACCAGCATAATGTTATTAAAGATACAGTATTTGATAATAAATTTAAAAATAATTTTACAGTTAGACGTTTTGGTGGAATAAAATATTTCAGAAAAAGAAATAAATTTCGAGAACTGGAAAAGATAATTAATTTTAAAGAAGTAAAAGCAATTATTTGCGATAGCTGGAAAAGTTTTGAAATTCCCTCAAAAAAATTGAAAAATAAAAAACTTCCATTGATTTGTTTAGCTCATGGCAACGAATTAATTATAAAAAATAAAAGGCATCATAGTAGAATATTAAATGTATTTGAAAATGTTAGCAAAATTGTTTCTAACTCAGAATATACAAAAAAATTAATAAATAAATTAAACCCTAAATTTTTAAACATTGAAGTTATACATCCAGGTGTATCAAGTTTTGAAAATATTGTTGAAAAAGAAGTAAAATTAATTGATGGGACACCTACTTTACTTACTCTCGCAAGGCTTGAAAAAAGAAAAGGCCATGAACATATTTTACAAGCTATAAGTAACTTAAAACATCAATATCCAAATATTCGTTATATTGTTGCAGGTGAAGGTGAGGAAAAAAATTATCTTAAATCAATTACGAAATCACTAAATATTTCAAATAATGTAATATTTATTGGTACAATAACTGATGAACAAAAAAAATATATTTTTAATAAAACTGATTTGATGGTTATGCCAACTCTTGATGAAACAAATAAATTATCAATTGAGGGATTTGGTATTTCTTATCTCGAGGCTGCTTTATTTGGCATTCCATCTATTGCATCAAATATAGGTGGTACAAATGAAGCTGTATTGCATAATCAGACTGGTGTGATTATAGATGATCTAAATGATTTAGAAATTAGCATTCGTGATTTAATTGATAATAAAGATAAAAGAAAATTATTAGGTGAAAATGCAAAAAATAGAGCATTACATAACTTGAATTGGAATAATCAAGTAAAAAAATACGAAAATTTAATTTCTAATTTATAAATATAACATGACTATATTATTTCATTGTACTTTTGAAAATTCTGTTCAATGGAAAAAAAAGATTAAACAAAAAATTAAAAATAAAAAAATAATTTCAATATATGATACTAATAAGTTTAATGAAGTTGATATAGCAATTGTATGGAATTTACCTAAACATATATTAGCAAAACTACCCAAATTAAAAATTATTTTTTCTTTAGGTGCAGGAGTTGATCATATTTTAAAATTAGATGATTATAAATCAATACCAATAGTTAGAATAAAAGATCCATTAATGGGCGAGTTAATGTACTATTATGTTTTATCTCAAATATTAAATTATCAAATTGGAATTAATGAATATAAAATTGCTCAAAATAAAAAATTATGGAGAAAAGAAATATTACCTACTTTTAATAAAGATCTTACAATTGGTATACTTGGAATGGGTTATCTGGGTTCTATTGTGGCAAAATCACTTAAAAGAAATAATTACAAAATAATTTGTTACAAAAAAAATAAGTTAAAAACGTCACAATTTAAAATATATTATGGAGCTCAATTAAATAAATTTTTACGATCTGTTGATGTGTTAGTAAATATACTTCCAAATACTAAAGCAACAATAAATTTTATTAATTCTAAAAATCTGTCTTTGATGAAAAAAAAATGTTTATTTATTAGTATAGGAAGAGGCTCTACTGTAAATGAAAATGATTTAATTAAACAATTAAAAAAAAATAAATTTTTTTATGCTTCTTTAGATGTTTTTCAAGACGAACCTTTATCTAAAAAAAATATTCTATGGTCTTTACCAAATGTTAATATTACTCCTCATGTGGCAAGCATAACTTTAATAGACTCAGCAATTAATTTAATTTATGAAAGATATTTAAAATATAAAAAAACTAAAAAAATAAAATCTGATGTTAATTTAAATAATGGTTATTAATTTATTTAAAATAGTTTTGCAAAATTTGAAAATAAATTTTTTCTAATTTAATTATATCTTCCGTATAGGCAAATTCATCAACTTTATGAAGCGTGTGATTTCTTAGTCCTAACTCTATTACTTCACAATAGTTTTTTATATATCTTGCATCTGATGTGCCTCCATCAGTCGCTTTTTCAGGATTGCTATTTTTTCCTGTTATTTCAGAAATTGATTTAGAAATTACATCATATAGTAAACCAGGTTTATTAAGAAAAGAATCTGCATTCGCGTCATATGTATAAGTACAGCTAGCATTTTCTAATTTTGCAAATATCTTTTCTATTTTGTCATTTACCCATTGAATTAAAGAATCAGATGAATGCATATCATTAAATCTAATATTAACTGTTGCTTTAGATAATTCTGGAATAACATTTTGAACGGTATTACCGATATCTATTGTAGCAATTTGAACTGATGACGGTAAAAAATTTTCATTTCCTTCATCTAAAGGTTTTTCAAGAATACTGTTTAGTAAACTAACTAAATGATGGGCTGAATTTTCAGCCAAATGAGAATTTGCAGTATGACCTTGAATCCCTTTTACTTGGAAAAAAAAACTTATTGATCCTCTTCTACCTATTTTGACTTTATCACCAACTTCATTTTTTGATGTTGGCTCACCAACAAGACAGTGATCAAACTTATAATTATTTTTACTAGCCCATTCTAAAATTTTAGGTGTCCCATTAACAGAGTCTCTTTCTTCATCGCCGGTAATTATAAGAGATATTTTTCCAGGAATTTCATTATATTCATCTATATATCTCTTTGTTGCACTTATAAAACATGCAACACTACTTTTCATATCTTCACTTCCTCTTCCATAAAGTCTACCATCTTCAATTGTTGCTGAAAAAGGTGGAAATTTCCATGAGTTTTCATTACCTACGGGAACGACATCAGTGTGCCCTGCATAAGCGAAATGTTTTCCATTATTTCCTATAGTTGCAAATAGATTTTTTACTTCATAAGAGCCATTTCCAGAAAAAGTTAAAGGATAACAATCAAAACCAATTGCTTTTAAATGACTCTCAACAACTTTTAATGCACCTTCATCTTTAGGTGTTACACTTGAACATTTAACTAAAGATTGCGTTAATACAATAGGATCAAAATTAATTTCCGACATTAATCTCGTAGTAATTCATTAATAGATGTTTTACTTCTAGTTCTCTCATCAACCTTTTTCACTATTACTGCACAATATAATCCAGGATTTATTACAAGCCTTTTTTTATCATTTTGATTGCTTGGCATTGATCCAGCAACTACAACTGAGTAGGGTGGAACTTTTCCCATATGAATTTCTCCACTAGCGCGATCTACTATTTTTGTAGATGCACCAATAAATACACCCATTGATAAAACTGAGCCCTCACCAACTATAACACCTTCAGCAACTTCACTTCTTGCCCCTATAAAACAATTGTCTTCAATAACAACAGGATTTGCTTGTAAAGGTTCCAGGACTCCTCCAATACCTGCTCCTCCAGAAATATGACAATTTTTCCCAATTTGTGCACATGAACCAACTGTAGCCCATGTATCAATCATAGTTCCTTCATCAACATACGCTCCTAAGTTTACAAAAGATGGCATCAAAACAACACCTTTCGCAATATAGGCTGATTTTCTTACAACTGCGCTAGGAACATATCTAAAGCCAGCTTTTAAATGATCATCTTTTGTCCAGTTTGCTGTTTTACTTTCAACTTTATCAAACCATGTTGCGTGAGAAGCTTTTATTATTTCGTTATCACTTAATCTAAAACTTAAAAGAATAGCTTTTTTTATCCATTGATTTACTATCCATTCTCCTTCAATTTTCTGACAAACTCTTAGAGATCCATTATCTAATTTATTTAGGGTTATTTCTACGGCTTCTCTAATTTCACCATGTGTATCTTTATTTATATTTTCTCGATCTTCAAATGCACTTTTTATAATTTGTTCAAGATTTTTCATATTTCTCCATCATTTATATCTTTTAAAAATAAACTCAAATCTCTTGTTTCATAATCTAAATAATTTTTAGAGG
>CACDMT010000029.1 GCA_902553945.1 uncultured Alphaproteobacteria bacterium
ATTTCATCAAAATAATTTGATAAACTTATTTTATCCAAAACGGCAACTGCGTGTTTTAAATTAGCATTAGTATAAATTATTTTTTTTCCATTAAGTTTTTTTAATTCGTGATTTAGTTTTAGATTAGCTCCTACAATTGAATAGTCTAATTTATGTACTTCTTCTAAAAAATGATCAGGATCGACACCATGATTATCCATCATTCCTCTAAGAGTAGTACCATGTTTTTTATAATATTTTGATTGAAGTTTTTTTGCTTCTTTCAAATCAATATTTAATTTTTTTGAAATAAATTCCCCCATTAATCGATGTACTTGTTGAAATATTCCACTATCAGCAGAATAAAGAGTGTTATCTAAGTCAAATATCCAAGTATTTATTTTTTCTTTAAATTTCATTTAATCTGATACTATTTGTGTTCCAATACCATGTTCTGTAAATAACTCTAATATAACGGAATGAGGAATTCTACCATCTAATATTGTTGATTTTTTTACTCCCTTTTCCATTGATTTAATGCAGGTTTGAATTTTAGGTTTCATTCCTCCAGAAATAAATTCTTCCGATAAAATTTTTGTTGCTTCTGAGAGACTTAAAGATGAAATTAATTTTTGATCACTATCTAAAATACCAGAAACATCTGTTAATAATAGCAATTTACTAGCTTTAAGTTCTCCAGCAATAAAACCTGCAGCAGTATCAGCATTAATGTTATAAGTACATTGATCTTTATCAATTCCTAAAGGAGCAATTACAGGTATATTACCTTCACTTATATGTTCTAATATAATTTCTTTATTAAGTTTTATTGGCTGTCCAACAAACCCAATATCAATTATTTTTTCAATATTAGAGTCATTATCTTTTACTTCAATCTGAAGTTTGGTTGCTTCAATTAAGTTATTAATATTGCCTGAAATACCAACCGCTTTTCCTCCTGAAGATGAAATTGATTTAACAATTTCTGTATTGATATCTTTAGACAATACTTCTTCAACAACTTTTATTATTTCTTTATCTGTTACCCTTAGTCCATCTACAAATTTTGAAGATATATTTTTACTTTTTAATAATTCTCCTATTTGAGGGCCTCCGCCGTGAATTATTACTGGTGAAATACCAACCTCTTTTAATAAACCTATATCCTTTGCAAAACTATCAGATAATTTTTTATCCACCATTGCATGACCACCATATTTAATAACAATTATATCACCACTATGTTCACGGATATAGGGAAGAGCCTCAACAAGAGTTGATGCTTTATGAATAAAATAAGCTTGGTCGCTTTCAGATAAAAAATCAAATTTCATTTTTTTTGAGATATTTCATAAATTTTTTTTTGTATTTCTATAATACCATTATTTTTTTTAGTTTCAGACAAATAAATACTATCAAATGTTTTATTATAGTTTTTCATTAAGCTTAAAATTGATTTTTTTTGAAAATTAATTTGATTTTTAGATATTTTGTCTATTTTTGTTAATATAATTGAAAATTCTTTTGAACAATTATTTATAAAATCTAACATATCAATATCAGAATTTTTAAGACCAACTTTTGAGTCAATCAATATAAATACATGATTTAATTTTTCTCTGTTTTCAATATATTCTTCAATTAAATTCATAAGATTATCTCGCATAACTTTTGATACTTTAGCAAAACCATAACCAGGCAAATCTATAAAATTAATTTTTTTACTTATTTCAAAAACATTTATTGCCTGTGTTCTTCCAGGTGTTTTGCTTGTTTTAGCTAGTTTCTTTGTTTTTGTTATAGAATTAATTAAGCTAGATTTCCCAACATTTGACCTGCCAATAAAACAATATTCCTTTTCAATAATTGATTCTGGAATATCTTTATAAGAAATATAAGAGCCCAAAAATTTATTCGAGCAAAAAAAATTATTTAAGTTTTTATTTGAACTAGCCATTTTTGGCTAAAATTCTTCTTTGAATGAACCATTGTTGAGCAATTGATAAAATATTATTAACTGACCAATATAAAACAAGACCCGCAGCAAAACCAGCTAGTACAAATGTAAAAACAAAAGGTAAGAGTGCGAATATTCTCGCCTGTGTCGGATCTGCTGGAGCAGGATTTAGTTTTTGTTGTAACCACATAGTAAATCCCATAATTATTGGTAAAATTCCAATGTCTATGATCGATAGTATTGGTGGTACATCCCAGCGCACTATTCCAAATAAAGTCATTAAGCCTAGAGGGTCAGGTGCAGACAAATCATGTATCCAACCATAAAAAGGAGCATGATACATTTCAATAGTAACAAATAAAACTTTATATAGAGAGAAAAATATTGGTATTTGAACTAATATTGGTAAACAGCCTGCAATAGGATTGGCTCCTTCTCTTTTATATAAGGCCATTAACTCTTGCTGCATCTTTTGTCTGTCGTTAGGATATGTTTCTTTTAATCTTTGCATATCAGGTTGTAATTTTTTCATTTTCGCCATTGATTTAAATGAAGCTTGTGCCAATGGAAAAAGTATTAGGCGCATTAATACCGTGAAAGCAATTATTGCTAGACCAAAATTTCCAGCATATCCATAGAACCAATTTATTGCATATGATACCGGTTTTGTTAAAAAGCTAAACCATCCCCAATCTATTGCATCAGTAAATCTTGGTATTGATAAATTTTTATCATATTCATTCAATACGTTTAGTTTTTTAGCACCTACAAATAATTTGCCTCCATATTCTAAGCTATTGTTAGGAGTTATTTTGTAGATTTGACCAACATATCCCGCTCTATAACTATCCCTTCCGTTATTACCATGACGGTAATTTACATTAATTGATTGTTCTTTATCTGGAATTAAAGCTGACATCCAATATTTATCAGTAAAACCTAACCATCCACCTTGAGATTTATTATCACAAAAAGATTTTTTTGTTTGCAAAGAAGAATTACAATCATCAGCTATATCATCATAATTTTTTTCTAAAAGTTCATCATTTATAAGACTTATTAATCCTTCATGAAGGATAAAAAAATTAATTGTATCTGGAGTATTTATTCTTTTGATTAGTCGATATGGAAAAACTTCGATTGTAGAATTGCCATTATTAATTATTTCTTGAGTTATGGTAAACATGTATTCTTCATCAATAATATAATTAATTTTAAAAGTTATATTTTGATTATTGGTCCATGTTAAACTAACTGGGTTTGAAGGGCTTAATTTTGAATTATCACTTATCCATTCTGTTTCTAAATTTGGTAACTCAACATTTGAGTCATTAAGCTCTTTCCAACCTGTCTCTATATAATAGGGATTAGATGTCCCATCGGGTGATAATAACTTAATGTTATCCGAGCTAGGATCTAAACTTGTTTTATACTTTGATAAAATAAGGTCGTCTAGTATTGCTCCTTTTAAATTAATTGATCCTTCAATTGAGGCATTTTTAAATGTTATTCTTTTAGTTTTATTTATAACTTCATCTCTCGATTTTACCTCTTCAACTATCTGATTATTTTGCCCATCTATTGATGTTGCTGGTTCTACGATTTCATTATTTTCTAATGAAGATGTTTTTATTGGCTGAGTTGGAAATAAAAACTGAAAAAATATTATTATTGCTATTGATATACCTATAGCTAAATACAAATTTTTTTGCTCGTTCATTATTTATCTTCTAATTTTTTTGGTACTGGATCATATCCTTGACTTCCCCAAGGATGACAATTTGATATTCTTTTTAAAGATAGAGCCAATCCTTTAAATACCCCATATTCTTTTAAGGATTGAACTGTGTATTCAGAACAGGTAGGCAAATACCTACAATTTTGCCCTAAAATAGGAGATATAAAAATTTGATAAATTTTAACAATTAGTATTATAGGATATGAAATAAATTTATTAATCATTTATCTTTTCTTTTAGTTCAATCAATAGTTTATCAAATTTTTCATTAAGTAATGAAGATTTAGCTATTAGCACATAATATGAATTTATTTTACCATTAATAATAATTTTTCTAGCTAATTCTCTCATTATTCTTTTTGCTTTATTTCTTTTAACTGCATTACCAATTTTCTTTGATGCTGTGTATCCTACACCTATAGAATTTTCTAGGTCTTGATTATATAAAATTTGTACATTTATATTTTTTCCTTTTATAAATTTTCCTTCATTTCGTATGATTACGAAAGTCGATCTTTTCTTAATGGTAAATATATTTTGGGCCATTAGGCCTATTTAAGCGCTTAGTTGAGCTCTTCCTTTTGCACGACGTTTGTTAATTATTTGACGACCCGCCTTAGTAGCCATCCTAGCTCTAAAGCCATGCCTTCTTTTTCTTATAATTTTACTTGGTTGATATGTACGTTTCATAATAAATATGTGGGCCTAATACGAATTCATCATATATAAGTCAATTATTTACTTAAATTTTAATGAAAATTATAAAAAAAGCTCAAGATTTAAAGAATATTTTACTTTCGGTAAAAAAATCAAACAAGTCAATTGGCCTTGTTCTTACAATGGGCAATATTCATAAGGGGCATTTGTCACTTATTGAAGAAGCTAAAGCTAATAATAGATTTGTTCTAGTTACAATTTTTATCAATCCTACTCAATTTAACAATCAGAAAGATTATAATTCCTATCCAAAAACACTCGAAAATGATGTTAAAAAATTACAATCTTTAAGTTTTGATTTATTATATTTACCTGAAGTTAATGATATTTATCCAAAAGGTTTGATTAAAAAAAAATCTGTAACAAAATATAGAAATATTTTATGTGACAAATTTAGACCTGGTCATTTTGACGGAGTAACCACTGTGGTTGATATTTTCTTTAATATTGTAAAACCAAATAATAGTTATTTTGGTGAAAAAGATTTTCAACAAGTAAAATTTATTAATGAGTTAGTAAAAATAAAAAATCATAAAATAAATATTATCGAATGTGCATCAATAAGAGATCATTTGGGCATGAGTTTGTCTTCTAGAAATTCTAAACTCAATAAGTCTCAACTTGAAATTTTCAAAAAATTAGCAAATAAAATAGAAAAATTAATAGATTTAATAAAACAAAAAAATACTAAAATCAAATTAGAAGATTTTAAAAAAGACCTATCAAAAATTAATATTAATAAAATAGATTATTTTGAAATTAGAGATGAAGAAAATTTAGAAGTTAGTGATGATTGTTCCGTTTCTAGATTATTTATAGCTCTTTATATTGATAAAATTAGAATTATTGATAATTTTAAATTATATTAAGGTATTAACCATTGATATTCAGGTTTATTATTTTTGAAAGTTAGATTTAATCTTCGGTGACCTGCAATTTCTAAATAAAGCCAATCTATTTCATTAATTTTATTTTCTACTACTGTAAAATTTATATAACCTTTTTCACTTTCCTCGAATTCTGGTTCTTTACCATTAAGATGTTCGGGAATTCCGTCTTGAGGAAATGATGTAAATGAACTTGGATCTTTAGAAGTTAAATAACATTTTCTACTTAATAATTTTGTTTTATTCCACATTTCTTTCGTTATTTGATTTTGATAATTAATAGTAGATGTTGTTTTAATTCTCATTTGAATTTTTAATTTATGATCATAAAAAACAAACATAGATTTGTTATTTTTTTTTAAGTTACTGACTTTTGGTGATCTGAAGTCTGTATGAAAATTTAATTCCATTTTAGTAGGATCAAATTTTCTTAATATAACTATTCTTGAGTCAATAGTCCCTTTTATATTAATATTTGAAAAAACAGGGCTATGAAATGCATGTCTTCGATCTTTAACCCCTCTAGTTAAATTTTTTTTAATATTCTCAAATATTTCATTGGTATTTTCTTTTGAAGAAGTCGACATGATTAATGTAATATAAATTATTTTATAGAAATAACTAGATAATGAATAATAATATTAGTAATTTATTGAATTCTGATCATATAAAACTTTTGTTTTCAATTTTTGAAAAAAATCATGCTGAAATCAGGTTAGTTGGGGGTTGTATAAGAGATGCATTAATGAATACAGAAATAAAAGATATTGATACTGCTACAACAATTGAGCCTAATGATGTCTTAAATTTATTAGAAAGTAATAATATTGAATATGATGACTATGCCATTCAATATGGTTCTATTATTTCTTATCCTCTAAATAAAAAAATACAAATCACAACTTTACGTGAGGATGTTAATCAACTTGGAAGGCACACAAACGTTATTTATACAACTAATTGGAAAAAGGATTCTGCAAGAAGGGATTTTACATTTAATGCGTTATATCTTGGAAGTAATAATCAACTTTATGATTATTATAATGGTCAATCTGATCTCAAGGAAAATAAAATTAAATTTATTGGTGAAATTGAAGATAGAATCAAGGAAGATTATTTAAGAATTTATCGATATTTTAGATTTTTTGGTCTTTTTGAATTACCGAAGTTTATATTAAATGATCAAAAAATAGTTGAAAAATATATTCATGAATCCCTTTCTATTTTAACAAATGATCTAGTCAGACAAGAGATTTTAAAAATGTTTGCTATGCCTTATCCTCTTAATTGTTTTTATACCTCTCATCAAAATCAACAAAAGTTTAAATGGGTTGAAATAATCAAGGAGCATTTTGTACGAACAAATTATGAGCTTGGACTAAATAAATGTCTTAATAAAATTGATTCTATTATAAATTAATCAATTTTTTTTCTATCTTTTAAAATAAAATTCTAATAAGTTATTTGAATGCTTAAAATTCTCCAGAGATCAAAAGGCACTTTGGATTTGGAATTATCAAATAATGAAATTAAAAAACTATTTCAAAGTGGCTCATCAAAAGTTTTAATTCCTAATAGTTACAATGAGAGCAAAGAATTAGTTTTAATAAATACCTCAGGCGGTATAACCTGTAATGATTCATTTTATACTAAAATTAATTTAAATAATTCTAATGCAAGTATCTCAACTCAAGCAGCTGAAAAAATCTATGCTGGTATTGGAGATCCCGCTACTATTGATATTAATATTAATATAAAAAATGCCAATCTATATTGGTTACCAAAGGAATTGATTTTATTTGATAATTCAAAATTAGATAGAAAAATTAATATAAATCTATCAGGAAAATCAAATTTAATTTTTTGCGAAACATCAATTTTTGGAAGAAAAGCAATGTCTGAAAAAATTGAGAATATCTCTTTTTCAGATCATTGGAAAATATCTATAAATTCTTCTCTAAAGCATTTTGAAGCTATAAATATTAAAGGATCTATTAAAGATAATTATAAGAACAATTATACATTTGCAGACCAATCATCTTTATCAACAATTTTAATTTTTGGTGAAATTATTCACCAACTTGAAACTGAATTAAGCCGAATTATAAAAAACATACAAAATCATTATTGTGAAATGACAAAATTTGATGATAAAATTATTATAAGAAGTTTAGCAGGCGATAATTATGATTTAAAAAAAACAGTGAATTATATTATCAAAAATATAATTCATGATAAACTTCCAAAAAGTTGGGACTTGTAAATGAAATTAACACCAAGAGAAAAAGATAAGCTAATGGTCAGCATAGCAGCAAATGTTGCCAGGAAACGTCTTGAAAGAGGTGTTAAGTTAAATTACCCAGAAGCTATTGCATTAATAACTGATTTTGTAATTGAAGGTGCAAGAGATGGAAAAATGGTGTCAGAATTAATGGAAACTGGAGCTCATGTTGTAAAAAAAGAAGATTGCATGGATGGAATTCCAGATATGATAACAGAAGTACAAGTTGAAGCGACGTTTCCTGATGGAACAAAATTAGTAACAGTGCATAAGCCGATTAGATAATGAAACCTGGTGAAATAATTACAAAGCAAAATAGTGATATCAATTTGAATGAAGACAGAAATTCATTTACACTGAAAGTATCAAATAGTGGAGATCGCCCAATACAAGTTGGGAGTCATTATCATTTTGCTGAAACAAATGAATATTTAAAATTTGATAGAGAAAAGTCTAAAGGTATGCGTTTAGATATACCTTCGGGAACAGCAGTCAGATTTGAACCAGGTCAAACAAAAGATGTAGATTTGATTTCTATATCAGGAAATAGAAATATATTTGGTTTTAATAAAAAGGTGATGGGTCAATTATAATGAAAAAAATAAATAGAAACGCGTATGCTGATATGTATGGACCAACAACAGGTGATAAAGTTAGACTTTCTGATACTGAACTTTTTATTGAAGTAGAAAAAGATTTAACAACATATGGAGAAGAGGTTAAATTTGGAGGTGGAAAAGTAATAAGAGATGGAATGGGCCAGTCTCAAGTATCTCGCAAAGAGGGAGCAGTTGATACAGTAATAACCAATGCTTTAATTGTTGATGTAAATGGAATTTATAAAGCTGATATTGGTCTTAAAGATGGTCTAATTAATGAAATTGGCAAAGCAGGGAATCCAGATACTCAACCAAATGTAAATATTATTATTGGACCTGGAACAGAAATAATTGCCGGTGAAGGAAAGATCATAACAACTGGCGGATTTGATAGTCATATTCATTTTATCTGTCCACAACAAATTGACGATGCCCTTCATTCAGGTATTACGACAATGTTAGGTGGTGGAACTGGTCCTGCTCACGGAACATTAGCAACGACGGTTACCCCCGGTCCATGGCATATGGAGAAAATGATACAATCTGCAGATGCTTTTTCTATGAACTTAGCTTTTGCAGGTAAAGGAAATAGCTCTCTTCCCAAAGGATTGGAAGAACAGGTTATTGCTGGAGCAAGTTCATTAAAATTACATGAAGATTGGGGAACAACTCCAGCAGCAATTGATAATTGTTTAAATGTAGCAGATGAACATGACATTCAAGTGATGATACATACTGATACATTAAACGAAAGCGGATTCGTAGAAAGTACAATTAAAGCAATTAATGGAAGGACAATTCATGCTTTTCATACAGAAGGAGCAGGAGGAGGTCATGCACCAGATATAATAAAAGTTTGTGGTGAACAATATGTTATTCCATCTTCTACTAATCCAACAAGACCCTACACAGTTAATACAGTTGAAGAACATTTGGATATGTTAATGGTTTGTCATCACCTTGATAAATCAATACCAGAAGATGTTGCATTTGCTGAAAGTCGTATTCGAAAAGAAACAATTGCTGCAGAAGATATACTTCATGACATGGGAGCGTTTTCAATTATCGCATCTGATAGTCAAGCAATGGGTCGTGTGGGTGAGGTTATTATTAGAACATGGCAAACTGCACATAAGATGAAAGTACAACGAGGACAATTAGAAGAAGAAAAAGGTGATAACGATAATTTAAGAGTTAAAAGATATATAGCTAAATACACCATTAATCCTGCAATTGCTCATGGTATCTCCAGCCATATTGGAAGCATTGAAAAAAATAAACGAGCAGATATTGTTATTTGGGATCCAGCATTTTTTGGTGTTAAACCTGAAATGGTTTTAATGGGTGGAAGTATAGCTTGTGCCCAAATGGGTGATCCAAATGCTTCTATACCTACTCCTCAACCAGTGTATTCACGACCAATGTTTTCTTCTTTTGGAAAATCTCTAGAAAAATCCTCAGTAACATTTGTTAGTCAAATATCTTTGGATAAAAACTCACATAAAAATTCTGGCATTAGTAAATCTTTATTACCTGTTAAAAATATCAGAAAAATTTCAAAAAAAGATATGGTATTAAATGACTATTGTCCAAAAATAGAAGTTAATCCAGAAACTTATGAGGTGCTTGCAGATGGAAAATTGATTACATGTGAACCAGCTAAAACATTACCTTTAGCTCAACGCTATTTCATGTACTAATATGCAAACTGCATTTAAAATAATACATCATAATGACAATAATAAAGAATTATTTGATGAAATCTCCTTATCTTATGAAGAAAGATTTATTCGCAGAAAAAAATTAACTACAAATAATGGTAATGAATTTTTAGTAAATCTTGAAGAAACAGTGAGTGTCAATGAAAACCATTTTTTTGAATTAGAAAATGGAAATTTAATAAAAGTAATTTCTAAAGAAGAAAATTTAATTGAAGTTACTGGAGATAATTTAAAACAAATTATATGGCACATTGGAAATAGGCATTTACCTTGTCAAATTGAAGAGAATAGAATTCTTATTCAAGATGATGCTGTAATTTTAGATATGATTTTAAAATTAAATGGCAATGTTAAAAAAATAATTGAAAAATTTAAACCAGAGGGTGGGGCTTACGGTATGGGACGTACCCATAGTCATAAGCATTAAGATGAGTAAGATTAAAGATCCGCTTCAAATATTACAAATTTGGTTTTCATCCTCCTTTCCTGTTGGCTCTTATGCTTATTCTCATGGCCTTGAAGCACTAATAGATAATAAAAAAATTAAAAATAAAAATGATGTAAAAGAATATTTAGATGCTTTGTTATTCTATGGCTCTTTAAGAAATGACTATATATTTATAAAGTCCATTTACAAAGGTGAAGAAATTAATGATATAATTTTAGCCAGTGCATCTTCAAAAGAGAGACATATAGAAATGATTGATATGGGAAATTC
>CACDMT010000030.1 GCA_902553945.1 uncultured Alphaproteobacteria bacterium
TACTTCTTATTCCTTTGTACAAGGTACTTAGAACATTTGGTCTTTTGAATAGCTACGAAGCTATGATTGTACCAGGAGTTGCTTTTTTAATACCCACTGCAATTTGGTTATTAAAATCTTATTTTGAAAAGATACCAATTGATTTGGAAGAGGCGGCATTTGTTGATGGGGCATCAAGACTGCAAATTTTGAGGCATGTTATAGCGCCCTTAAGTACACCGGGATTAGTAGTAGTTGGTATTTATGCTTTCATTGGCGCTTATGCTCAGCAATTCCTTTTTGCTATTACCTTTAATCAGAAAAAAGAATACATGCCTATCCCATCAGGGCTATATGAATTTATCGGTTATACAACAGTTAAATGGAATGAAATGATGGCCGCCTCTCTAGTCGGAATAGCCCCTGTTTTAATACTCTTTTTATTTCTTCAAAAATACATAGTTGAAGGATTAACTGCTGGAGCAGTTAAAAATTAGCTTATAAAAACATAAATAAACTCTTTATACCCCTTACTATTTTGTGTTATCGTTTAATTATTAATAATGGAGGAAATATGAATTTTAAAAAACTATCTTCATTTCTAACAATTGCTATTCTTTCACTAACAGGCTTTAAAGTGTACTCTACTGATGTTCATGGAGTATTTTGTGGCAGTGAACTTCGACCAAACTATGTCGAAATAGCAGATGAGTATATGAAAAATAATCCAGGAGTAAATGTTACTCTAGAGGCTGTTCCATGGGGAACTTGTCAAGATAAAGTAATAAATCTTGCTATAGCTGGAGATCCAGTAGCATTTTCATATGTTGGATCAAGAACTTTAAAAGGTCTTGCAGAGAATGGTCACATTCTTGAAACAAATATACCTGCTGATCAAAAAGCAATGTATCAACCTGGCATATTAAATACTGTTACACATATGGGTAAGACATGGGGTTTTCCTCATGCTTTTTCAACAAAAGCTCTTTTCATGAATTGTGGCTTACTAGAGCAAGCAGGTGTTGCTTGTGAGGGCCCTCAATCATGGGATGAATTATACTCTATGGCAGAAGCAGTGACAAATAATGTAGACGGTGTTGCAGGTATTGGACTTGCAGGTAAAGACTTTGATAATACCATGCATCAATTCTTGAATTATCTTTATAGTAATGGAGGACAAGTTATTGATCCTTTAACTAATGAGATAACTCTTGATTCATCTAATACTGTTCAAGCATTAGAATTTTATGGAAAACTTGCTAACGTTGCTCAAGAAGGTCCTTTAGCTTGGGAGAGATCTCAACTTACAGAACTATTCAATGATGAAAAGATAGCAATGTACATTAATGGTCCTTGGGGAAGAGGGCAGCATAAGGAAGGACTAAATGTAAGCACAGTTAGAATTCCAGCTGGACCACAGGGAAGTCAGGGCACTCTTTTAATTACTGATAGTTTGGCAGTTTTCAACAATACAGGTGTTGAAGACCATGCGATGGAAATAGCAAGCATAATTGCATCAGGTGACTCTCAGTACAGTTTAGATACTGATTGGGGTTTAACTCCAATTATGCAGTATCCTCAGATTGGTAAAGTGGCACCATACAATGAAGATTATTGGATGATGTTTATTGATGCTATTGCTGATGGTGGACCTGAACCACTATTTGTTGATTATAAAGCTTTTCAAACAGTTATGAACTCAATGATTCAAGGTTCAATCCTTGGTGAAGGAGATGCTGCAGATCTAGTTGCAGAAGCTGCTGAAGAACTAGAGGAATACAAATAAACGAATAAAGAAGCTGGGGCTTAAGGCCCCAGCAATTAATTATGAAAAAACCTAGCAAAGATTACGCATCAAAAATAAATTTAATTTTAAAAAAAATTGCTAAAGAAGAGAATAAAAAAATAATTAAGTGTGCTAATTTAATAAAAAATTCTTATAAAAGAGGTGGACAGTTATTTATATTTGGTACAGGTCATTCAAAATTACTTGCTGAAGAATCTTTTCATAGAGCGGGTGGTTATGCTGCTGCTTGCCCAGTAAGAAGTGATGAAATTAATTTTTCTAAAGGAACAGATAAGGCAACAGAATTAGAGAGAACCGCAAATGTTGCTAAAAGAGCACTTAATAAATACAAACTAAGTTCAAAAGATGTTTTAATGATAGTATCAAATTCAGGAGTTAATCATGCGCCAGTTGAAGCAGCAATAATTGCAAAAAAGAAAAAAATAAAAACTATTGCTTTAACATCGTATAAATTTTCTAAACAGGCTCCTCTCTCAAAACTAAAGAAAAGATTATATGAAATTTGTGACATATATATTGATAATAAAATACCTCCTGGAGATGCGGTTGTAGGTATTAATAAAATGATGGTTGGTCCAGCTTCAACGATAACAGGCTCATTTATTTTAAATTCTATACTTGTAGAAGTAGCGAATTTACTGAAGAATGAAAAAATATTTCCATTTTATATTAGTGTAAATATGCCTGGCGCTAAAGAAAACAATGATAAGTTAGTTAAAAAGTATAAAAAATCTAATCCTCATTTGTAATTAGTTGTTTTATTTTAAAAATTTTAAATATCTATATAACTTTAATAATAAATCATTATGTCAGATATAAAAAAAATTACAGGTAAAATCGTAAACTATAATTCTTCCATAATTGGAAATTTAAATTTTAATGCTGAAATTCAAAATATTGAAGAGATTTCTTCAAACGAATATGATCATATAATCATACCTGGATTTATAGATTTGCATTGTCATGGTGGTAATGGTTTTGATGTAATGGAAGGAATTAATTCAATTGAAAGAATGTCTAATTATCATTTGAATCATGGCACAACTTCAATAATGCCAACTACTTGGACGAACACTTTTGAGGAAACATATAAAGCTTTAGAGGGTTTTAATGAAATTCTTAAAATTAATTCTAATATTTTGGGTATACATCTTGAAGGACCATTCATTAATCCTAATAAATTAGGAGCACAACCAAATTTTACTCAAAAACCATCTAAAGAATTTATAAAAAATATTTTAGAATTTGCGGCAGTCAAAATAATTACTATAGCCCCTGAAATTGAGGGTATGGATAAATTTATAAATTTTCTCTCGAGTCTTAACATTAAAATACAATTTGGACATACACTTGCTGATTATAAAACTTGTGAAAAATATATGAATGAAAATGAAATTGGTTTTACTCATTTATATAATGCGATGTCTGGCAATAATCATCGTGATCCTGGAGTTTTATCCGCAGCTTTGCAAAAAGGAAATTTTGCTGAAATAATTTGTGACAATATTCATGTAAGTGAACAATCAATAAAAATTGCCAAAAAATGTATTCCAGGTTTATATGCAATAACTGACTCAATTAATGCTAGTGGTTTAAATGATGGTGAATACATTTTTGCTAAAAATAATATTGTAAAAGAAAAAAAATCAGTAAAAATAAAGAATGATAATACACTTGCTGGAAGTATAATCACAATGGATGAAACGTTTAAAAATTTAATCAATATGAATCTTTCAATACAAGAGGCTGTTGAATTAACTAGTTATAATGCATCTAGATATCTAAAATCTTCAAATATTGGAAAATTAGAAAAAGGATATTTAAGTAATATTTTAGTTCTAGACAAAGAATTAAATCTCATAGATGTATATTTAGAAGGTAAGAAGATTAATGAATAATTCCATTTTGTTAAATGAAGCTTTATCTATTCCAGAAAAAATTAATAATTTTGTATTAAGTGATAAAAATAATTATGAAAATATCTCTAAATTAATTACAGAAAAAAAAATTCAATACATTGTTACTGTAGCAAGGGGCACCTCTGATTGCGCAGCCTTATATGCATCCTATATGTTTGCTAAATATTTAGGCTTACCTACTTATAGCATGCCTCCATCAATTATAACTTTAGAAAAATCTAAATTCGATTTTTCTAAAGCTTTGGTAATTATTATTTCTCAATCTGGTTTAAGTGAAGATTTAATAGAATGTGAAAGTAAAAGTAAACAAATGGGTGCGAATACTGTTTTAATTTCAAATAATAAAAAAAGCCCAATGGTTAATAGCTCTAATTTTTTTTATATCAATGCAGGTGAAGAAAAAAGTGTTGCTGCAACAAAAACTTTTGTTTTATCTTTAATCATAATATTGAAGTTAATTTTTAAAACATTAGGAAAAAATATCAATAAACATATTGAAATAGTAAGTGAGAAACTAATTCAAGATTCACATAATCAGTGGAATGCAAAAATCCTTGATAAAGCAGTTGATACTGGTTTTATTATTGGACGAGGAGTTGGTTACGCAATTTCTAATGAAATGTCACTAAAATTTAAAGAATTATCTCAGGAAATGATTGAACCATTTAGTAGCGCTGAGGTAATGCATGGACCTAAAAGTTTAATACAAAATTCATTCAAAGTTTTTACAATGTCTTTAAAAGATAATAGTGGTCAAATTGTTAAAAGAGACTCTGAAGAAATAACTAGTTTAACAGATTTGCATTATGAAATATCATTTAATAATAAAAATAAAAAAAATTTATTTTATAATTCATATGAATTTATTGAATTAGATCCAATCATAATTTTATCTAAATTCTATCCATGGATTGTTAATTATTCAATTGAAAAGGGCTTAGATCCAGATAACCCAAGATACCTTACAAAGGTAACTAAAACTTTTTAATAAATTGGAAAATATTGACATAGTTATAGTAGGGGCTATCCCAACTAGAGAGGCAGCCATCATTTCATTCCATTTTACAGATTGATATCCTATAAATTCATATAGTCCCGATGGTATAGGCATATATTCTTTCTTTTGATTAAAAGTTATTGCGAAAAGAAACTGTTGAGCATAAGCGCCAATGAAAGCATAAATACCAACTACTACTAAACCCGGAGTACTTAAGGGGGCGATTATATGGCGTAAAATTTGAACTCTTGAGGCACCATCAACAAACGCAGCTTCTTCCAGATCAATAGGTATTTTTTCAAAGTAAGATTTTAACAACCATATTGAGGTTGGAATTAAAAAAGCAACACCAGGTACAATCATGGCTTCGTAGCTATTCAAAAGACCAAATGTTCTAAGTACCTTGTACAAAGGAATAAGAAGTACTGCACCAGAAAACATATTAATTGCTAAAAGAATGTACAAGGAAGAATTTTTAAAAGGAAAGTTGAAACGAGCATAAGAATAAGCAGCGGGTATAACAAAGAGCAATGTAATTATAGATACACAAGATGCTAAAAAGAAACTATTAAAAATATATCTTCCAAGCATAGGAACAGTATTCCACATCTCACGATATGCCCAAAAAGATAAATCATCAGAATAAAATTGATAGGGAGATCGAAACAAATGATCTAAAGGTCTAAGTGACGCATAAAACATTTCCACGAAAGGAAGCAAAATAAAAGTTAGAAATACAAAAATGCATGAATAAATGAAAATTTTTTCTAAAAATGAATATTTATCCATGAGATATCTTTTTATTTATTCTTGCAAGAAGTGCTAAATAGAAACCTGCAAATAATGTTAACAATATCATAACAACAACAGCTCTTGCTGCACCTCGTCCAAATTTATAGTTTCCAAGTGCCTGTTTATAAGTATCAATAATTAATGTAGTTGTGGCGCCTCTTGGTCCTCCCTCAGTTAATATCCATATAATTTCGAAAGAATTAAAAGTCCAAATTGCAGATAAAATAGACATTGTTATAATTACTGGAGTAATTTGAGGTAAAGTAATTTTATAAAATCTATCCCATCTTGAAGCGCCATCACAATAAGCCGCTTCATATAAATCTCTTGGTACACCTTGCATTGCTGCCAAGAAAAAAACGGTAACCATAGGTGTTCCGACCCAAACATCAGCAATAATTGTAGAAATAAATGCACTTTGTTTATATGCAAGAAAACCGAAAGGGCCATCTAATATTCCAGTTCTCATTCCAACACCAGCGATTATACCAAAGTAACCATTGTAAAGCCAAAGCCAACCAAGCATACCTATGGCTATAGGCACAACCCAAGGTGGCATAATTAGAACTCTAAAAATTGATCGACCTCTTAAACTCGCATTTAAAAGGACCGCACCAATTAAGCCAACAAATAATTTTAAACTAACTGAAAAAAACATCCAGACAAAAGTTCTAGTAACAATTTTATTAAATTTTTTGCTTGAAAGCATTTTTTCATAATTTTCAAAACCTACATAATCTTCACCAGCTAAACTAGAATTGGTAAATGAAAGCCTGATTGTTTCTACGACTGGCCATGCTACTATTAGTAAAATATAAATAGCAGCAGGTGCAATTAATGCATAGGCCAAATAAGTTTGAGAATTATAAGAACGTAATTTACCTTTAATCTTCATTTAATTTAATAAATTATCAAATTTATTCCAAGTTTCACTTAAGTCAATTACTTTACCTGTATTTCTGGCTTCATCAATTTTCATTGCTACTATTCCAGCTTCCATACATTCAATTACACCCACCGGAAGCTTAGTTTTATTATTTATTAAATGTTCATTAATATCTTTCGCCATTAAACTGTCAGCTCCATAATGACCTTTGATTTCCTTACCAAAGGCAGCGCCATAATCTTCATTAATTATCATATTATTTTTTTCATCATGAGCTTTAAGAAACCCTCTAACAAAATCACCCTCGATCATTCCTTTCGATCCCATAATGGCAAATCTTCTAAATTCATCTGGAACTTTCATATTTGTATGAAAAGATAGAACAGCACCACTGGCATATTCAATAATTGCTACTTGATGATCAACGATATCAGCATCGCTATCAAATACGTTTGTTTTTGCTTCCCAGCCTTTTAATCTATCTTTAGTATAATCTTCAAGAGACCCCTCAGGTAAATTTTTTGGAATAAATGCCCTTCTTGATCCAAAACTTGCGAGCTTTATTGGTCTACAATTTGTAATCATAGAATAAAAATCAATATCGTGACAACATTTTTCTAACATAAAGCCACCTGAGTATTTTTCTTTTCTTCTCCAATTTCTCATAAAAAAAGCACCGTGAGAAGGAACAATATGTTCAGAGCCTTCAATAGAAATTACATCACCAATTTTATTTTTTTTAAGTAAATCTCTCACCGTCCTTGCCTGCTGTGAATATCTTAAAACTAAACCGACTATAATTTTATCTTTTCCAAATTTTTTAATTAATTTTGCTAATTCAAAAGTTTGATCTTCATTAATAACAATAGGTTTTTCAGCAAATATTTTTAAACCTGACTCTAAACCCTCCTTTATATGCTCTAAATGAAGATGGTTGGGAGATCCTACCATCAATAAATCTAATTTTTCATTATTTAGCATATCTTTTAAATTAGAGTATTGAGCAGAAGGAAAAAAGTTATTCTTTTCTGCATAATCTTTTCCAATCGGCATAGGATCAACATATGCTACCATTTGACAATTAGAATTTACTTTTGAGAATTCATGATAAACATGAGCAGTTCTACTTCCAAAGCCAATTGCGCCAATTTTCATTTTATTTCCTTTTATTTATTAACATTAAAATTTATGATGACTCCAGCCTAATTTTTCTAAAAACTTAACTGTATTGAGTAAAGTTGATCGAAAATGAATCCAATTACGTGATATTTTACCCCTCCATGCAATTTCAGATAAAGTAGCCAACCTGGGATTAATCATTTTATCAATAAATTTTTTTTCAGTTATTGTTTCAGACCATAATTGACCTTGTATACCTTTAATGTAACTTTTGTTTTCTATATTGTGAGCAGGATCCCAATCGAATATATCTTTTACTTCTATAGTTGCTGCCCAACAAATTCCTCTTTCATTTGTGGAATTATTATAGGCCATGTCAAAATATGTTTTTTGACCAGGACAAAGAATTGTATCAAAACTTTTACTTGTAGTTTCTCTAGCTACATCTGAGTGTTCCCATGAAAATATCAGACATGACTTATCTAAATTTCCAGCACTACCTCCTACTCCATGATCTATATGAGGTGTAATTGCTGCTTCATTCCATGCTGCTGTTCTTTTATTTTTTGATTTAATTATATCAATTAAATAATTCATATAATAATCTTGGTACTCAGCCTGTGACTTAATATTATTTTTATTCATAAATTCTTTAATAGATTTTGAACCTTCCCATGAATTATCAGGCCTCTCATCTAATCCGACATGTATTAAGTCGAATGAAAAAATTTCACATATTTCATTCAGCATAGATTTTAAAAAATTTTTAGTTTGTTCAAGTGAAGGGTCAATTGTATTATTTTTATAAGATCCAACATCTTCACTAATGATATTTGTTTCTTCATCTCTTAATTCTGGCATTACTTGTAATAAAGCCCATGAATGAGCGGGGAGATCAATTTCTGGCATAACTTCAATATTTAGATTTTTAGCATATGAAATTAAATTTTTAATATCTTTATGAGAATAGTAACCACCATACTTTTCATAACCGCTTCCATAAAAAGGTGGGACTGCCATGTTGTATCCTCTATAAGAACCAAATCGAGTGAGATTTGGATAGTTTTTTAATTCTATTCTCCATGCTTCATTGTCAGTTAAATGCCAATGAAAACGATTCATTTTAAATAGTGCCATATAATCTAATATTCGTTTTATTTCTTTAGTTGTATAAAATTGTCTTGCACAATCTAAATGCATTCCTCTCCAAGAATATTTTGGCTTGTCATAAATTTCGCAAATTGGGAGTTTGTTTTTATAAAAATCTATTAATTGAATTAATGTGAAAATACCATAAATCTTACCGCCATAATTTTTATGTAATATTTGTATTTTATCTTTTGATATTTCTAAGGAGTATTCGTCTTCATCATAATTATTTTCAATAAAATAAATTGGAAAACCATTATCGCTAGAAAAATTAATACCTAACTTAGCAGTAAATTGATTGGTATTTTTTATAATATTATTATCATTTATTAATTTAAAAGATTTATTATTTATTTCTAGGTAATCCTTTTTAAAAATAAAATTTGTAGGTTCAGGAATAATTGGAGTGAAATTATCTGTTGTAGATTGATCATATTTAACTTCTGCTATCTCATTTTCAAATTTTAAATCGCTAACTTCTAATTTAATATGCTTATTTTTATTATCTATAATAAACATACCTTCTGGGCCACAAGACATATTGTATGAGCCAATTCTAGGTTTTTGCAAATCAATTAATATTGTATCATTTTGGATAGTGAGTTCATAATATCGTCCAGTTTGCTTTAAAATTTCTGCACCTTCAATAAATTGAATCGAATAAACTAGAGAAAAACATAATTTGAAATTTTGATTAACTAAATCTTTACTTAAATTTAATTTAAGTTGATTTTTTTTTGTAAATGAAGGATTTATCTGAAATAACATATTAGTAATTCATGGGATTTGAAAATATATATAATCATAAAGCTATTATAAAAGAAAGCGCTAATGCACGTGTAAATCTAATCGGAGAGCACACGGATTACACTGGTGGCTATGTAATGCCCACATTACTTGGTTTTAAAAATACTATTGAATTATCAAGAAATGAAGAAAAAAAATTTGTTGTATTTTCAGAATATTTTAATGAAAAAAAAATATTTAATGATTTTATAAAGTCTGAGAGTAATGATTGGTCGGATTATATTAAAGGTTGTTTATTTGTATTTTTTGATGAATATAAAAAAATAAAATTAGAACATTTTAATATATACATATCATCTTCAATTCCTCTAGAGAGAGGAATATCCTCTTCTTCTGCGTTATGTGTTTCTACTTTTAAAGCTCTAAATTCTTATTTTAATACTCAAATTAATGAGAAACACATTGCAATATTAGCAAAAAAAGTTGAACATGATTATATCGGTGTATCCGGAGGAATAATGGACCAAATGGTATCTTCTATTGGAATTCATGGAAAGGCATTTTTTTTAGATTGCCTTAATCTAAAATATGAACTTGTTAATTTTCCATCAAATTGGAAATTTTGTCTTGTTGACTCTGAAGTACAAAGAAATTTACGAAGCAGTTCTTATAATGAGCGTTTTAGTGAATTAAAGATTGCTGAAAAAGAACTTGATGTTACATATTTAGGCGAAGTTAAATTAAATAAATTTAATCCTGATAAAATCTCTAATCCAACAGTTGTTAAAAGAGCAAGGCATGTTGTAACTGAGAATGATAGAGTTTTAAAAGCTAAAGAATACCTATTAAAAGATGAAATTGTTAAATTTGGTAAATTAATGATCGAAAGTCATAATTCCTACTCATCAGATTTTGAAGCTTCTACAAGTGATGTTGATGAAATTGTAAAAAAATCTATAGAATGTGGTGCCTTAGGAGCAAGATTAACAGGTGGTGGCTTTGGTGGTTTTACTGTTTCACTTATAGAAAGAAATAATTTTACAAATTGGTATAATAAAATTAAAAAACATTATCCAGAAGAAAAGATATTTGAAGTGTAAATTATTTTAATAACCTTCTTAGCTTACCCTCAGTAGCATCATGAT
>CACDMT010000031.1 GCA_902553945.1 uncultured Alphaproteobacteria bacterium
TTTGATTTTTTTCTTGCGAGGGTTTTGATTTTAACTCATTAATTTCATTTTGCTTTTTAGGTGATTCATGATTTTTTCCTTTTATCTCATCTATTATTCCTAAAATACCTCCAATTTCAACATCACTACCTTCTTTTACCTTAATTTCTTTAAGAGAACCTGCATGAGGAGCTGGTACTTCAACTGTTATTTTATCTGTTTCAATTTCTACTAGGGGTTCATCTGCTTCAAAACTATCGCCAATATTTTTCAACCATTTAGAAACAGTTGCTTCAGTAATTGACTCACCTAGGGTTGGAACTAATAACTCTGTATTCATTTATTTTACTTTAATAACATTTAGTTAGATTTATTCAATTGGCAGATTAGATTTTAATTTAGTAGACACGCCAGCCCAAGATTTTTTAACTTTTTCAATACTTCCTGAAGTAGCAAGACTAATAATGTTCTCTTGATTTGTTAAATGTCTTGGAAGTGACCCTGCAGCAGGTGATGCGGCAGGACTTCTGCCAACATAATGCAGATAAGATTGTTTTGTTCCAGACTCAGACATTAAGTTTTCAATCCTACTTCTAATAAAGCCCCAAGCTCCCATATTCTTTGGTTCTTCTTGACACCATATTATTTCAGCATCTTTGTAATGGATTAACTCATCTTTAATTATTTCATATGGAAAAGGATATATTTGCTCAATACGGATAATTGCAATATTTTTTATATTTAAATTTTCCAATCGATCTTGAATTTCAAAATATATTTTTCCTGAACAAAAAATTAGTCTCTTTTTTTTCTTTTTTTCAATTGGTGATATTAAGTCTGTTAATATTCTATGAAAGGTTGACCCATTTATATACTGATCAATGTTAGATGTATTTTTTTTATGTCTTAAAGTTGACTTAGGTGTAAATATTATAAGTGGTTTTCTAAAATTTCTATGTAGTTGTCTTCGTAAAACATGAAAATAATTTGCTGGACTAGTACAATTAATTATTTGCATGTTATCTTCAGCACACATTTGTAAAAAACGTTCTAATCTTCCACTTGTATGCTCAGGTCCTTGACCTTCATGTCCGTGAGGTAATAGTAATGTTAAGCCTGACATTCTTAACCACTTTCTCTCTCCTGAAGTAATAAATTGATCAATCATAATTTGAGCACCATTAGCAAAATCGCCAAACTGCGCTTCCCATACCACTAGTGTTTTAGGATCTGCTTGTGAATATCCATACTCAAAACCCAAAACGCCAAACTCTGATAAAAAACTATCAATAATTTCAAAATATCCTTGTTTTTTTTGGAAATGACGAAGTGGTACATGTCTCTTTTCAGTTATTTGATCATATAAAACACCATGTCGGTGACTAAATGTTCCGCGACCAACATCTTGACCAGATAGTCTAACACCAAAACCTTCATTAAGGAGAGTAGCAAATGCTAAACTTTCCGATGTTGCCCAATCTATATTTTTACCATTAACAACCGACTCTAATCTTTGATTATAGATTTTTTGAATTCTTTTATGAATATTAAAATCACTTGGTATGAGATGTATTTTTTTAGCTATATCAATAAGCTCATTTTTTTTAACAGACGTTTTACCTCTTCTTGCATCAAAAGTTGCAGTAGATAAACCAGTCCATGTTCCTTCAAGCCAATCAGCTTTATTTGGATTGTAATTTTTAGCTAGTTCAAATTCTTTATCCAAAAATGATTTGAAATTATTGGTGATATCATCGGATTCTTCTTGAGTAATAATTTCATTATCAATTAATTTTTTTTCATAAATTTTTTTTGTACTTGGATGATTTTTTATTGCTTTATACATTAATGGCTGTGTAAAAGATGGTTCATCAGCTTCATTGTGGCCCGATCTTCGATAACAAAACATATCGATAACAACATCAACTTTAAATTTATTCCTAAATTCTGTTGCTAAACGACAAACGTGTACAACTGCCTCAGGATCATCACCATTAACATGAAAGATTGGTGCTTGAACCATTTTAGCAATTTCAGTACAATAGGGTGCTGATCTTCCATATTGAGGCATAGTTGTAAAACCAATTTGATTATTTATAACAAAATGTATAGTTCCACCTGTTCTAAAACCTCTAAGTTGTGACATAGCAAAGGTTTCTGCCACAATTCCCTGGCCTGCTAAAGCTGCATCTCCATGAATTAATAATCCTATTACTTTATCTGTATTTTTATCTTTTGATAAAGTTTGTTTTGCTCGTACCTTTCCTACAACTACAGGGTTAACAGCCTCTAAATGAGAGGGGTTTGAAGTTAATGATAAATGAATTTTTTTGTTATCAAACTCTCTATCTGTTGAAACTCCTAAATGATATTTAACATCGCCTGATCCTAATACTTCATTTGGGTCATTCAATGAACCTTGAAATTTTGATAAAATATTTTTATAAGACATTTCTAAAACGCTTGAGAGAAGTGTGAGCCTACCTCTATGTGCAGTTCCTATTATGACGTCCTCAATACCTGATATACATGCTTGTTTTACAATCTGTTCAATTCCAGGTATCATTGACTCTCCACCTTCAATTCCGTATCTTTTTGTTCCTAAAAATTTTTTATCTAAAAATTGTTCAAACAATTCAGACTCTACAATTCTTTTATAAATTGCTTTTTTACCCTCAGTTGTAAAGTTAGTTTTATTTCGAACTTCTTCTATTCTTTCTTGAACCCACTGCTTTTGATCTGCTTGTTGAATATGTAAAAATTCTACGCCAATAGACGCAGAATAAGTTTCTTTTAATATTCTAATTATATCTTTTAATTTACCTTTTTCTAATCCAAGACTTCCATCTATAAAAATTTCTCTATCCAAATCAATATCTGTAAATCCATAACTCTTGTAATCAAGCTCAGAAGGATATTCTCTTTCGACAATTTTAAGAGGATCAAGATCAGCAATTAAATGTCCATTTATTCTGAAAGCTCTAATTAATCTTAAAGCCCTAATAGAGTCTAGAGTTGATGTTTTAAAACTATCAAGGTTAATATTTGGAACTGATCTTATTTTTTTATCAAAAGATATATCGTCTATTACATTAGATGGTCTTTGCTTCCATTCAGGTCCACCAAAATCTTTCAATATTGAATAATCATCTTCATTTAATTTATTAAAAAAATCTTTCCAATTACTATCAACGCTATTAGGATTGTTTTTGAATTTAAAATATAATTCTGCAACATAAGGTGCATTAGCACTGTTTAAAAATAGATCATTCATATGGTTTTAATACTCTTATTTTTAATAAAGAATAATTAAAGAAATAGAATTTAATTATACCCATTTTGCATTGCCACTTTCATTGTTTTTCCTAGAGAAGCTGGAGATTTAGCTATATAAACTCCCGCATTTTCTAATGCTTTAATTTTTGAAACAGCTGTTCCTTTTGAACCAGATATTATAGCTCCTGCATGCCCCATTCTTTTTCCTTTAGGGGCTGATTGACCAGCAATAAAAGCCGCAGTTGGTTTTTTAATTTTTGAGTTAGATAAAAATTCTGCTGCATCCTCTTCTTCATTTCCACCAATTTCTCCTATCATCAAAATACCTTCGGTTTGTTCGTCTTGTAAAAATAAATCTATACAATCTATAAAATTCATTCCATGAATTGGATCGCCTCCTATGCCAACACATGTTGATTGTCCTAATCCAACTTTAGTTGTTTGTGAAACAGCTTCATATGTTAAAGTTCCAGAACGACTGACAATTCCAATATTGCCTTTTTTATGAATGAAACCCGGCATAATTCCTATTTTACATTCATCTGGTGTAATTATACCTGGACAGTTTGGTCCTATAAGATTTACTTTTTGATTTATAACGCGTTTTTTTATTTCTATCATATCAAGAACTGGTATTCCTTCTGTAATGCAAACAATAATATTTATATTAGAATCTAAAGCTTCATGAATTGCTTTTGATGCAAACTTAGCGGGAACGTATATTACTGTTGCATTAGCCTTAGTTTCTTTTACTGCTTCAGAAACTGAATTGAACACGGGACGTTCTAAATGTGTTTGACCACCTTTGCCAGGTGTCACACCTCCGACAAGATTTGTGCCATATTCAATAGCTTGTTGGGAATGATAAGTTCCTTGTGATCCAGTAAAACCCTGGCATATAACTCTTGTATTTTTATTTATTAAAATTGACATTAATTTGAAAGTTCAACAGCTTTAGAAGCCGCTTCAGATAAATCATCAATGGAAAATAAGCCAAGTGATGAATTATTAATTATATCTCTTCCCTTTGAAGCATTGGTTCCTTGAAATCTAACAACTACAGGTAATTTAAAATTTAATTCTTTTATTGCCTCTATAATACCGCTTGCAATCATATCACAATGAATAATTCCACCAAATATATTTATAAGAACTGATTTCACATTTTGATCTGACTGAATAATTTTAAATGCTTTAATTGCTCTTTCTTTGTTCGCTGTTCCACCTAAGTCAAGAAAGTTGGCGGGCTCTTTATCGAATTGTTTTATTATATCCATGGTAGCCATAGCTAAACCTGCACCATTTACCATACAACCAATTTGACCATCTAATTTAATATAGGCCATGTCATTTTGAGATGCCTCTAATTCTAATTGATTTTCTTCGGATAAATCTTTTAATTTTTCTAGTTCTGGCTGTCTAAACAAAGCATTATCATCAATATTTATTTTAGCATCTAGTAGTACTAATTTTTTTTCTTCTGTTACGACCAATGGATTGATTTCAATTAAAGAAGCATCTAACTCAATAAATGCTATGCAAAGATTTTTAACTATCATTTTAAATTGCATAAATTCATCATCATTGAATTTAAGTTTTTGCATTAAAGTATCAGGGATATTAAAATTACTAAGGTCGTTAAAATTTATATATTGAATTTTATTAGGAGTATTTTCAGCAACTTTTTCTATATCAACTCCTCCAGCATCTGATACCATCAACATTAGATTAGAAGTTTTTCTATCTATAAGTATACTTAAATAATACTCTCTTTCAATTTGACATCCCTCTTCTAAATAAATTCTATTAACTTCTTTTCCAGCTTTTCCTGTCTGTTTTGTAATTAAGGTATTACTCATCATACCGTTTGCAACATTTACTACTTCACTTTTTGTATTTACAATCTGCACACCACCTTTATCATTAAATGGATCCAAAAATTTACCAGCTCCTCTGCCTCCAGCATGTATTTGAGATTTTACAACCCATGGAGGTCCTTTGATATAATTTACATCTATTTCTAATTGTTCTAATTTTTTAATATAACTTTTGCCATTTAATATTGGTAAATTATACTTTTTAAGAAGCTCTTTGGCTTGATATTCGTGAAGGTTCATTCGTATAAAATTTTCTAAATAAAATTATTTTTTTTTCTTTAAATATTTAATAGCAAGATTTGTAAGTAATTTAACAGCATTAACTGATTGATTGAATTCTTTTTTTTCAGATCGTGTTAGGTTTAGTTCTATAACTTTGTTAACACCTTTATTACTAATAATTACTGGTACTCCTACATATAGTCCTTTTATTCCATATTCACCATTAAGATAGGCAGCACAAGGCAAAACTCTTTTTATATTTTTTAAATAAGACTCTGCCATAAGAATAGCTGATGAAGCAGGCGCATAATACGCAGAAGCTACCTTCATGAGTTTACCTATTTCTCCGCCTCCATCTCTTGTTCTTTGAATAATTTGATCGATTCTTTTTTGAGTTGTAAATTTTAACTTTATTAATTCAGGAACTGGAATACCTGATACAGTTGCATACCGTATTACTGGTACCATTGTATCTCCATGACCACCGAGAACAAATGCACTTACATCTTGAACAGAAACTTTAAATTCTTGAGATAAAAAATATTTCAACCTTGCACTATCTAACACACCTGCCATTCCAACACACATGTTAGTTTTTATTCCAGAAGATTTTTGTAAAATACTTACCATAGCATCTAGTGGGTTAGTAATGCATATTACAAATGCCTTAGGACAATATTTTTTAATGTTTTTTCCAACATTCTGAATAATAAGCGAGTTTTTTTCTACTAAATCATCTCTTGTCATACCTGGTTTTCTTGGAAATCCCGCAGTAACAATGACTACATCAGAGTTTTTAATATCAGCGTAATTTGAGGTACCTTTAAAATTCACTTCAAAGTTTTCAATTGATGATGATTGAGCTAAATCGAGTGATTTACCTTTTGGAAATCCATCACTAATATCTAGTAAAACTACATCTCCCAGTTCTTTTAATCCAATTAAATGAGCAAGTGTTCCACCAATGTTACCAGCGCCAATAAGAGCAATCTTTTTTCTCATAAAAGTTCTATACTTTAATTATAATTCTGTAACAATAGCCTTTTTTAAACTGGCAATTTCTTTAGCAGGGTTAAGTCCTTTTGGACATGATCTGGTACAATTCATAATTGAATGACATCTATAAAGTTTTAAAGAGTCATTAATTTCACTTAATCTTTTTTTTCTTTCAGTATCACGTGAGTCATTAACCCATCTCGCGGCTTGCAGTAATACGGCAGGTCCTAAATATTCATCGCCATTCCACCAATAACTTGGGCAAGAAGTGGTACAACAAAAACATAATACACATTCCCACTTTCCATCAAGTTTTTCTCTATCTTTAGGAGATTGTTTTGTTTCTTTTTTAGAGTTATCTGAATTATTACCATTAGATTTAGATCTTTCTAGCCAAGGTTTTATTGAAGCTAACTGCTCGTAAGCCTTACTTAAATCAGGAACTAAATCTTTAACAACACGCATATGAGGAAGTGGATAAATTTTAATATCTTTTTTTACATCTGACATACTTTTTAAACACGCAAGTGTATTAACACCATCGATATTCATTGCACAAGATCCGCATACTCCTTCACGACAAGATCTTCTAAATGTCAATGTAGAATCTATCTCATTTTTTATTTTCATTAGAGCATCTAAAACCATTGGACCACATTTAGATTGATCAATCTCATAGGAATCTAACCTTGGATTTTTATTATCCTCAGGATCCCAGCGATATATTACCAATTTTTTTGGTGACTCAGGAATATTTTTGCTTGAATAATGTCTTCCTTTTGTAATTTTTGAATTTGAAGGAAGTCTAAATTGAGCCATTAGTACACTCTCCTTTTTGGAGGTATTGGTTGTACATGATTTGTTAAAGTATTCATATGAACAGCTCTTTCACCCATACTAACATCTCCTTTATTATTTATCCAAGCTAAAGAGTGAACCAACCAATTTTTATCATCTCTTTCTTTATAATCTTCTCTTGCATGTGCGCCTCTACTTTCTTTTCTATTTAAAGCAGAATGTAATGTTACTTTCGATTGTGCCATTAAATTATGTAATTCAAGTGCCTCAACAAGATCTGTATTAAATATTAAAGACTTATCTTTAATATCAATATCATCCATTGAGCTTTCAACTTTTTTATATTCTTCAATGCCTTTGGATATTAAATCATGTGACCTAAATACTGCACACTTTTGTTGCATAATATGCTGCATTGAAGTTCTAAGTTCTCCAGTAGTTGAATTTCCTTTGCTGTGTCTAATATTGTCAAACCTTTGAATAATATTATCTGTTTTAGATTTACTTATTTCAATTTTTTTAGAATTAGCATTTACTTTTTCTTTACAAGTTAAGCTTGCTGCTTTTCCGAAAACAACAAGATCAATTAAAGAATTAGTTCCTAATCTATTTGCTCCATGTACTGAAACACACGCTGCTTCCCCAACAGCCATTAAACCCTCACAAATTTTATCTGGGTCTTTGTCAGTTGGTCTTAAAACCTCAGTTCTATAGTTTGTTGGAATTCCTCCCATATTATAATGTACGGTAGGCAATACTGGAATTGGATCTTTTGTTAAATCAACTCCAGCAAAAATTTTTGCTGTTTCTGAAATACCTGGTAATCTATGTTGTAAAGTATTAGGATCAATATGCTCTAAATGTAAAAGTACATGATCTGAGTTTTCTCCACAACCTCTATTTTCACTAATTTCTATTGTCATTGCCCTACTAACAACATCTCTAGAGGCTAAGTCTTTAGCATTAGGGGCATAACGCTCCATAAACCTCTCACCATCACTATTTGTTAGATAGCCTCCTTCACCTCTTGCTCCTTCTGTAATTAAAACACCCGCTCCATATACCCCTGTTGGATGAAATTGTATAAATTCCATATCTGATAATGGAAGATTTTGTCGAAGAGCCATAGCGCTTCCATCACCAGTGCATATATGAGCACTGGTTGAAGAAAAATAAGCTCTTCCATAACCACCAGTTGCTAAAATTGTTTGATGAGATAAAAAACGATGAATAGAACCATCTTCCAGGCACCATGCAACTACACCAATACAGTTCTCATTTTCGTCAGAAATTAAATCAAGTACAAAATATTCAATAAAAAATTCAACACTATTTTTTAAGGATTGTTGATATAAAGTATGAAGAAGTGCATGGCCCGTTCTATCAGCAGCTGCACATGCTCTCATTGCTGGGGCACCCTCTCCATTATTTGTTAGATGTCCTCCAAATGGTCTTTGATAAATTTTTCCATCATTTGTTCTACTAAAAGGCATGCCATATTCTTCAAGCTCAATTACAGCTTCTGGAGCTTTTGAACACAGATACTCTATTGCATCTTGATCACCCAACCAATCAGATCCTTTTACAGTATCATACATATGCCACTTCCAATTATCCTCTCCCATATTGCCAAGAGCAGCTCCTATTCCACCTTGGGCTGCTACTGTATGGCTTCTTGTAGGAAATACTTTAGAAATACATGCAGTTTTTAATCCAGACTCTGCACATCCAAGTGTTGCTCTTAATCCTGAGCCACCTGCACCTACAACAACTACATCATAATGGTGATCAATTATATTATAAGAGTTATTCATAATTAAAATAAATTTCTAATAATCAAAATAGTTATTAAAAACATTAGTGAATAAGAAATTATGTTAATTATTAATTTAATTGATTTAGATCTATTTTTCGATGTGACATAATCATCAATTATAGTTTGTAAGCCGAGACTTGAGTGTAAAAGCATTGCAATCATCATAATATAAAACAATAATAAGTTTATGTAAGATTTAAAAAAAATAGTTATTTCAGTATAGTCCATTTTGGAAAGAGATATGGTTGAATAGATGAACCAAAATGTAAGAGGTAAAAGCAAAGTTGCTGTTATTCTTTGAATCAACCATTTTCTAGAATAATTTTTCATAAAACCAACCAGACAATAACAGTAGAAATTAGTGTTAAAAATAAAACAGCATAACCAGATCTATAAACTGTTGAAAGTTCCATGCCTATACCAAATGACCAATATAACTTTCTACAACCATTAAAAAGATGATAAAATATACCAACGGTCCAAAAAATTAATATAATTTTAAAAAATATACTTTTTGAAAAAATTTCAAAGTATGAAAAATAATTTGGCCCTAAATTGATAAATAAAAACCAGATTGAAATGAGAACGGAGCCAATACTTAAACCAATTCCCGTAATCCTATGTGATATTGAAAAAAGAGCAGTTAGAACTGGTTTGTGAATTGACAAATGTGGTGATAATGGACGATTATCAAGCATCTTATTTAAATGTTTTATGGTTATATACATATAAGTATAGTTTTTTCCCAGAAATTCAAAAAAAAATAGAAAAATCTATTTTTTTTATTTCATTTTTATTTTTGTTGATAATTAATAAAAAAAGCTAATAAAACAGCCTTTATTTAACACTTTAAAGTTAAGTATAACTCTTGAATTTTAAATGATTTAATATTAATCTTATATTGCCGGATAATACTCAATTTCTTAGCTTCGGAGGAACGCCAAGGGATTTTAATCATCTTACCCGCCGTTTGGTGATTATTATGAGTTTCAATTCTAGAGAAGTGTCTGCCAAGGTACTAACTAGTTGAGATATCCGGCATTATTTAAGATTTGAATTAAAAAACAATTCCATCCTTGTTGCATATTCATCTGTATATTTTAGCATACCATCTAAGTGATCTGATTCTTTTACTAACCAAAATTCAGCATTAATATTATTAGCTAAGGTATATTCTTTAAAGTAATCAAAATGTCTTGTTAAAACTCTTGTATCAGAGTCTCCATGAGTAAAATAATAAGATTGAGTTTTAGAAAGCTTTAAAGCAGGGGATAGTGTTGTTGGATCCATACCAGTTAATATTTTACCAGCAAAACTGACAGCTGGACCAAATTCAATAGATAAACCATATCTTGCAATTTCATCTTTTAAAATCATATTAAACTCTGCTAGTGAACTATCTGACCAGGTAGCTAAAATTTCTGGCTCATTATATGATGCAAATATTGATGTACTTGCTCCAAGTGAGATTCCATGT
>CACDMT010000032.1 GCA_902553945.1 uncultured Alphaproteobacteria bacterium
TCAAATTAAAGAACAATTAACAATAGAATTTTTAATTTATTATACTCTTATAATAACTGTATTTATTGGAGCTACAAATTGGAATTTAAATATAAAATTAAAAAATTACATCATAATTTTTGGTTTTTTACCAAGTTTTTTTGCAGTTTTTATTATCATATTGAATTTAATTAATTATAATTATTTATTTATAATTCAGTTGTTAATTTTATTTATGATAGCTCAATTGTTTTTTGATTACTTTTTAATATATGCTGGAAATGAAAATAAAAAACCTTTTTATTTTGTAAGACTTCCTTTAACAGTAATTATTATAATTATATTAACGATATTTAGATTTTAGTTTCTATCGACCCGACAACAACTTTAGCATGATTGATTAACTTGAATTTATAGAAATTTTTTAAACTACTTAATTCTGAATTATTCATTATTTTAAATTTTTTAAATAAATTATATATTACAGAAGGAATTGCTCTTTCGTTACCATCAACTACCTTTATAACCCCAACTATTCCTTTTTTAAGATCAGTAAAAAGAAATACACCCTCAGCACCACCTTTACACAAAATTTTTTTATTTGAAATTTTGATTATATTACTATCTAGACTATCTGTTCCTCCAATTAATTTTGGATGTTTAATAATTGCGTTAACTAAAATATTAATTTCTTTAGAATAATCAAATTTATTAATATAACTTTTATTTAAATTAATTAACATTTCAGCAATATCTTTTATTTTGAAAGAATATTGTGGAGCACTACAACCATCAACACCAAAGTTCTTCTTCTTTATTTTTGATTTTGAGAATTTTTCAAAAATATTTCTTATTGAGATTTGGTGTGGATGATCAAATTTTAAATAATTTTTTATGTTATATTTATTGATTATACAGCTTGTTATCATTGCTAAATGTTTACCTGCACAATTATTATATAATTCATTAGCTACTTTATTTGATCTCAACAAATTTTCAGTTGCTTGCACATTTAAAGGGTTATGAATTCCACATTGTAAGATTTTTTTCTTAATTCTAATTGTTTTTATCCAGCTTTGTAATTCTTTAATATGAAAATTTTCACCTCTATGTGATGAACACGCCAAAGCTATCTTTTTTGAATTAAGTTTATAAAATTTAACAGCATTAGACTCTATAAATGGTATAGCCTGAAATATTTTTATAGATGATCTTGGATAAATAACATCCTTCTCATTACCTGAGCTAAACAAAGTTTTTCCATTTAAATTTTTAACTAAAATTTTAACTTTATGGCTACTTTCAACAAAATTAGATCTTGTAAAGTTGGTTGTTATTTCTTTCACTTGTTAACTATAAAACAAGTTTACTTAAATTACTTAAAAAAAGATTTTATAAATGTAAATAGATTTAAAAATGAACCATAGCGCCCAAAGAAAATTACATCTTTTTCAGTTATAGTAAGACAAACGCAGCCTTCATCTTCGCATGCTATAGGTGTATGTTTTATATTTTGATCATTAATTTGTAAGTCGCCTTTAGAATATTTACCATATTCATCATGAAAACTTCCATTAAGGACAAGTATAAATTCTTTGCCATCATGTGAATGTAAAGGAGCAGATATTCCTGGATCCATTTTAATAAGCTTAAGATTATTTTCATCGTTAATATTTAGAGAAAATTCACTGAAACCTCTAAAAACTTGTTTCCATTTGATTTTATCTAGAGATCCTATAACTTTTGTTATTGGGCTTGAAGTCTGATTAGGTTTCTGAGAAATGACTGATTTGTTTGATATGCAGTCAGTATACTTCAATTTTGGCAAAGCTACGTTATCGTTGTCAAAAAGGTTTTCACCTAAGATATTTTCAAAAGTTTTATTTAAATTTGAAGCTTTTGAATTAAGATATAGATAAGTAGAAGCAAAAATTGATTTTGAGGGTCCAAGTGACCCAGAAGCAAAATCAAAAATTAGTTGGTTTTTTAAATCTGTTCCATTCATAATAATTTTTGCATTTTTAATAAAATATGCCTTATCTTTGATTTAACTGTACCTAAAGGGATTTCAAGCTCTTCAGCAATTTTTTTATGACTTTTATTCTCAAAAAAGTTCATTTTAATGATTTTTCTTTGATATTCGTCAAGTAGTTGATTTATTTTGCTTACTTGCTCCTTAATCTCATTTTCATTGATTATATCAGTCTTATTTTCCTCATACAAAAATTCTCTAATATCTTCTTCATTAAAGTTAATTTTTGAGTTTTTCCTTAAAAAATCTACCTTTTTATTTCTAGCTATAGTAAAAACCCAAGTAGTTACTGCTGATTTTGAGGGGTCATAATAGTCAGATTTTGTCCAAATTATACTCATTACTTCTTGAGTTAGCTCTTCTGCATTTTCCTTAGCTAGGCCATTTTGCAGATAATAGGCATTGATTTTTGGTGCTAGAAAATCAAATAAAATAGAAAAAGCTATTTCATCGCGGTTCTTAGCCACCTTTTCCATTAAATCTAATAACTCTGTTTTGTTCATTTTTAATAAAATCTTTTATCTGATCTACAACACACTTAACTATTTGTGTAAGATATACTAAAAAGGAAAATTGATGAAAATATTTATATTTGTTTTTTCTATAATTTATGTAGCTTTTACTTTACCAGTATATGGTCTGGAGAAAGGTAAGTGGAGCTTTGTTAAAACTGATGAATACTGTTATATTGGTAGTCTAGCTGTAGAAACGGATCTTTCACCTGAAAAAAACAGAGGAGACAACTATTTATTAGTTTACAAAAATATTGGCAGTCCAGATACTGTTGTACAAATAGAGGCAGGTTATGATTACAAAATTGGAAAAGATATTATTGTAGAAATAGATAAAGGCTCTTATAACTTTTATACTACGGAAGATGTTCCGAGCGCTGCCTGGACAGATGAAGATTCAAAAGTAATTTTTGCTATGAAAAAGGGTTTAGAACTTATTATTATTGGTGAATCCTCTAGAGGTACAGTAACAAATGATAAGTATACATTAAAGGGCTTTACTGCATCCTATAATAAACTAACTGAAGATTGCTAAATGCCAAATAAAATAGTTTTAGCCTATTCAGGGGGGTTGGATACAAGTGTTATTTTGAAATGGCTTCAACTCAAATACAAATGTCCAGTAGTTACATTTACTGCAGATATAGGACAGGGTGATGAATTAAATTTAGTAGAGAAAAAAGCAAAAGATTTAGGTGTTGAAGAAATATTTATAGAAGATTTAAAAGAGGAATTTGTAAAAGATTATGTTTTTCCAATGTTTAGAGCTAATACTTTATATGAAGGCTGTTATCTTTTAGGAACGGCTATTGCTAGACCTTTAATTGCTAAAAGACAAATAGAGATAGCTAAAATTGTTGGAGCTGATGCCGTTGCTCATGGCTCAACAGGAAAGGGCAATGATCAAGTAAGATTTGAACTTGGATATTATTCTAATAATCCAGATATTGAAATTATAGCACCATGGAGAGATTGGGAATTTAATTCCAGAAAAGATTTAATAGACTTTGCAGAAAAAAATCAAATTCAATTTACCAAAGATAAAATTGGAGAATCACCATTTAGCACAGATGCAAACATTCTGCATACTTCATCTGAAGGAAAAATACTTGAGGATCCGTGGATTGAGGCACCAGAATATATTTACACAAGAACAAACAACTTAAATGAAACCCCTGATGAACCTGAGATAATAAATATTAGTTTTAAAAATGGTGATCCAATTTATTTAAACGAAAAAAAACTAAAGGCACACGAAATTTTAAATAACTTAAATATTATTGCCGGTAAGCATGGTGTAGGTAGAATAGATATTGTCGAAAATAGATTTATTGGAATGAAATCTCGAGGAATATACGAAACACCCGGTGGCACAATACTTCTGCATGCGCACAGAGCTATTGAAAGCATTACTTTAGACAGAGGTGAGGCTCACTTAAAAGACGATCTAATGCCTAAGTATGCTGAAATGATATATAACGGTTTATGGTTTTCAAGTGAGAGAGTAGCTATTCAAAAATTAATCGACTCAACTCAACAAAAAGTAAGCGGTGAAGTAAGGCTAAAAATTTTTAAGGGAAATGTTATCATAGAAGGTAGAAAGTCTGAGAATAGCTTATATGATAATGTCTTAGTATCTTTTGATGAAAAAGGAGATTACAATCAAAAAGACGCTGAGGGATTTATAAAAATTAATTCATTACGTCTTAAAAAAAATAAGAAATAAATATTATGGGTTTTGGTGATGACTTAATGATAACTGCACATGCATCACAAATTAAAAAAAAATATCCAGAAAGACAAATTGTAATTGGAAGTATTGCAAAAAAACAAGCATATCATTCTATTATTTATGATAATAATCCTAATATATCAGATTGCCGAGATCTTGATTTAAATCAACCAATACATGTAATTGATTATCATCCTGGAAACAGGCCCTACATAGACTATAGTAAAAGTACAAGCTCAAGATATGTATGGAACAAAAAATTTAAACCTATTCCGGGAGAGATATATTTTACAACTAAAGAAATAAATGATGCAAAAAAAATAATTAATGATGCTAAAGAATATTGGAAAAAAAATAATATTAAAGAATATAAAAATATAATTTTTATTGAATCATCCTCTACAAAATTAAATGACAAACAATTTAATATAAAACATAAAAATAAAGATTGGGGTTATAATAACTGGACTAAATTAATAAATAAAATTAAAGAAAATAATTTAGTATTACACTCATCCCACAATCAAACAAAAAGTATTGAAGCTATTTTTTCAACTGGAAAAACTAGTTTTAGACTTGCTTGTGCAATATTAAGTTTATGTGATATGTACGTTGGTCCTGAAGGAGGATTTGGCCATGTTGCAGCGGCTTTAAGAAAAAAAGCAGTATTATACTTTGGCGGATGGATAGATCCCGATGTTATAGGTTACGATTTTCATGAGAATATTTATTTTAAAAATGCAAAATCACCTTGTGGAGAATATAAGAATATATGTAAACATTGTGAAGAAGCTAGAAAAAAAATTACAGTTGAAATAATTTTAAAAAAAATAAATAATTTATTAAATAATTAATTTGATAATTTATTTTTAAATGCAATTGTAGTATTTCTAAGAAGGCAAGCAATTGTCATTGGGCCTACACCTCCTGGAACTGGTGTTATTGCAGAGGCTTTACTTTCAACCTCAGAATATAAAACATCACCAACTAATTTTGTTTTTAATTTCCCATCTTCTTCAATATCTATTCTGTTTATTCCAACATCAATAACTATTGCACCATTTTTGACCCAATCTTCTCTAACTATTTCAGGCCTACCAACAGCGGCAATTAAAATATCAGCATCTCTGCAAAGTTTTGATAATTCCTTAGTTTTAGAGTGTGCAATTGTAACTGTGCAAGATTCTTTAAGAAGTAATTGAGCCATTGGCTTTCCAACAATATTAGATCTACCAATAACTACTACGTTTTTACCTTTCAAATCAACATTTAAGCCTCTTAACATTAATAAACATCCGTATGGTGTGCAAGGTATAAGTAAATTTTCATCATTTGTAGCACTAATTGATAGTTTACCAACGTTTAAAGGGTGAAAACCATCAGCATCTTTATCAGGGTGTATTGTATCAAGAATAATTTGTTCATTGATATGATTTGGAAGAGGGAGCTGAACTAAAATACCATTTACATTATCTTGGTTGTTTAATTTTTTAATTAGTTTTATTAAATTTAACTCACTTATTTCTTGATCTAAATGATGGTCAATAATTTCAATTCCAACTTCTTTAGCACTTTTTGTTTTCGCTTTTACATATACACTACTAGCTGCAACATTTCCTATTTGGACAACAGCAAGACCAGGTACTTTATTATATTTCGCTTTTAAATTTATAATTTCTTCTTTTAATTTGTTTCTTAAATCTTGAGCTAACTCTTTACCATTTATAACTTTTGTCATTAGTACCTAGGCCAGTATTCAATTATTAAACTTTTAATAAACCAGAGTCCCAAATATACTACAATAGGTGATAAATCTAATGAGCCAAAAGATGGAAGATATTTTCTGACAATATTTAAACTTGGTTCACATAGTTTATACATAGAATGCATTATGCTGTAAACAAAACGGTTATTTGTATTGATGATATTAAAATTAATTAACCATGTTGAGATAATATATATAATTAAAATAAACTGATATAAATTTATAATTTGTATAATTAAACCAAGTAATGAATTCATAATATTTCGTAATATACTTTATTTATTAATGCAAAGCATAAAAAAAGCGGTTTTAGAAAACCGCTTTAAATAATTAAAATTAGTTTTAATTTACATAGAAATATCTCTACCAAACCATTTTTTGGTAATTTCAGCTGTTGTTCCATCTTTAGACATTTCTGAAATTGCAGAATTCCACATTTCTAGAATAGCAGTGTCTTCTTTTCGAACTGCACCACCAACTCCATCTCCGAATACTCCTCCAGAAAAAGTTGGACCAGTGAATGCTACGTCAACACCACCACCTGATTCCATAAAATCAATTATTGATCCAACATCTGCTAAAATAGCGTCACAACGACCAGCTGCAAGATCAAGATTATGATCATCGACTGCTTGATAAAGTTTTACTTTTACAGCTCCTGACATATGTTTTTCTAAAAAATTTTGATGTATAGTTGATGACTGAACACATACAGTCATACCATCCATAGCGGCAATTAACTGACCAATTGCTGCCTGTTCTTTTCCACCAGCATTATTTAAATTAACTTTCGCCATACCAGCGATATTTAAATCAGCAAGTCCACTATCTTTTAGAACAGCAAATCTAGCACCATCTGTCATATATCCAGTTGTAAAATTAACCTTTTCTTTTCTTTCTTCAGTAATAGACATACCTGCAATAATAATATCATATTTACCTTGAAGAAGAGCAGGGATTATTCCATCCCAGTCCTGAGTAACCCACTCACATGACACTCCCATTCTCTTACAGGCTTCATTACCAAAATCAATCTCAGCACCCTCAAGATCACCTGCAGAGTTAATATTATTCCATGGCGGATAAGCTCCCTCAGTTCCAATTCTAATTGTTTGAGAATTGGCAACTGATGCCACACTCAAAATACCTATAGATAAAGCAATTAATAAAATTTTTTTCACGTTTCCTCCTTAAAGAAGTAAATTTTTCAAATTATGAAAAGACCATATAAGCTAAATAAAAAAAAACAAAATAAATTGTGATATTAAGCTACTTTTTTCTTGTTTTAGATAATATAAAAAATAGCCCAAATACAAGCATTATGAATGGAAAAAGCCAAAGAAATAAGTTTTTATAATCAAATAAAGGTTTAAAAAGTATATATTCACCGTAACGATCAGAAAGAAACTTTTTTATCTCCATATCAGATTTTCCTTCTTTAATTTTAGCCCTTACAATTTTTTTGATATCATTTGAAAAATCGGCCTCAGATTCATATATACTTTGATTTTGGCATGTCATACAACGAAGCTCTAAAGTAAGCTTTTTTACTCTTTCACTTATGTCTTCGTTAGCATAAATTTTTAATATAAATAAAAATGTAAATAAATTTATGTAAAATAAAAACTTATAAAAGTGGTTCAATTTCATTATTTATAATTTCTTTTGTTAATGGACCCATAAATTTAAAAATAATTTTTCCGTTATTATCTATCAAAAAAGTTTCAGGTAGGCCAAAAACTCCAAATTCCAAAGCAATAGAACCATCCTTATCAACTGCAACAAAATTATATGGATTACCTTCATTATTAAGATAAGCAATAGCTTCTTGTTGAGGGTCTTTGTGATTTATTCCTAAAATATAAAGTTCTGAAAAATTTTCTGACAAATCAAAAAATAAAGGATGCTCTATTTTACACGGAACACACCACGAGGCAAAAAAATTTATTAAAATTTTTTTATCTTTTAATTCTTTTGAAGTAATAATTTGATTTGAGTTATATAATGATACACCTTTAAAAAATGGCATTTCTTTATCTAATAATGCACTTGGCGGCATGTTTGGATCTTTATCGCTTGTTAGATATATTATAAAAAAACCACATATTAAAAAAAGTAATGTTAAAGGTGTTAAAACAATTAATTTTTTCATTTTTTCGTAATACCTATTAAACCAGAAGTTATCATTATAATTACTCCAAACCATATAAAACTTACAAATGGATTAACAAAAACTTTAATAAACCAAAGATTATTTTTTTGATCACCAACCACAAAATAAATATCTTTTGACCACTGATGGTAAATTCCTGCTTCTGTTGTAATGATTTTTGAAACAGGGTAATAATTTTTTCCAGCTAATATGGAATTTTTTGTTTTTTTATCATTTAATATAGTAAAATGAGCTCGCAAAGATTGAAAATTCACTTCATTTTTAGTTTCAATTTTTTCCAAAACAAAATTAGTTTTGATTACATTGAACTCATCTCCTTCATTAAGATAATATTCATATTCACTTTTAAATACACTTGAGCAAGTAATGCCTAATATTGCAACTCCCACACCTATGTGCGCAATATGGGAATTGATTTTTTTAATATAACTATAATTTAATTTAAAATTATAAGTCGATATTATAGCTATAAAAGATGCAATAATTATCCAGCTTCCAACGACTAGACCTATTATTCCCCATGTATTAAAATTATAAAAATATGATTGTAATAATATAATTATACTTAGTGTTATAAATCCAATAACATACATTCTTGCGTTTCTTATTTTATTTGATTGCCAAGTTAATATTGGTGCTATGCTCATTAATAAGAAACCAGGAATCATTATAGGTATTACAGTAGAATTAAAATATGGCCCACCAACAGAGATTCTTTTATTTGTAAGTACTTCAATTATTATTGGGTAAATAGTTCCTAATAAAATTGTTAAAGTTGCAATAATCATTAAAATATTATTTAAAACAAGTGCTGAAACTTTATTAATAAATAAAAAATTAACACTTTTTGTATTTTTAGGGTTTTTTAATAAAAAAACTAATAAACCAAATCCAGTTACTATAAAAAAAATTAATAAAACAAATAATCCACGAGAAGAATCAGTAGCGAATGAATGAACACTTGTTAAAATACCTGATCTAACTAAAAAAGTCCCAAATACACTTAAAGAAAAACATAGTATTGATAAAAATATTATCCACTTTTCTAATACTTGATCCCCCCTTATCATTAAAGTTGAATGAACAAGCGCAAGTCCAACTATCCATGGCATTAAAGAGATATTTTCAACAGGATCCCAAAACCACCACCCCCCCCATCCAAGTTCATAATAAGCCCAGTAAGAACCAAGTGCTATTCCAGCGGTAAGCATTGTCC
>CACDMT010000033.1 GCA_902553945.1 uncultured Alphaproteobacteria bacterium
AAAAAAACTTATTTTATGTATTTGCTTTTTCCACTGTTATAACCTTTGGAGATTTCACTATTATATCTTTTTTTAAAAGTCCAAACTTTGATACTTTACCATCATATTTATATAAACTAATATCTGTTTACAGATTTGAAGAAGCCTCTTTTGTATCAGGATTTATTTTACTATTTAGTATATTAATTTATTTTATTATAGACAATTTAAATTACCAGGGAAGATCTGCCATAAGAACATGAAGATAGATACTTGCAATGTATCCAATAAATATTACTGGAGTCCATTTTAAGTGTCCAAAAAATGTATAATAACCTCTTGCTTGTCCCATTAATGCAACGCCAGCAGCTGAACCAATTGACAATAAACTACCTCCTACTCCAGTAGTAAGAGTGACTAATAGCCATTGATCAATACTCATTTCAGGTCTCATTGTAATTACAGCAAACATAACAGGAATATTATCAACGATTGCAGATAAAACACCAACGATTGAATTGGCCATAGTTGGTCCTAAACCAACATATAAAAATTCAGATACTAAAGTTAAATATCCAATAAATCCTAGTCCACCCACACTTAAAATAACACCAAAGAAAAATAATAGTGTATCCCATTCAGCTCTTGAAACTTTTCTAAAAAAATCAAACTTTTCTTCCTCAACTAATGGATCATGAGTTATCTTTAAATAGAATGAATATAAGCCCAATATTCCTAAACCAAACATCATTCCCAACATAGGTGGAAGATGTAAAATATTATGGAAATTTACTGCACTAAATATGGTAAATAAACCTAAAAAAATAATTACTTTCCCACCACGCTTTATAAAAACTTTTTCAGTACTTACTTCTGGTTTTTCTTTAGGAATAAAAAAATACATAACAGCTGCAGGAATAATATAATTAATAACTGAAGGAAAAAATATTTTAAAAAATGTAAAAAATTCAACTATTCCAGCTTGCCATACCATCAAAGTGGTAATATCTCCAAAAGGACTAAAAGCTCCACCTGCATTAGCTGCAACAACTATATTAATACAGCCTATAGAAATAAATTTAGAATTGCCTTTTCCACATGCCATTACAACTGAACACATAACAAGAGCAGTTGTTAAATTATCAGCTATTGGTGAAAGAAAAAAAGTAATAATTCCAGTAAATATAAACAATTGTCTAAAACTAAAACCTCTAGATGTTAGCTGATATCTTACATTATCAAAAACTTTTCTCTCTTCAAGAGCATTAATATAAGTCATTGCAACTAAAAGAAATAAAAATAATTCAGCAAATTCTAAGATATTATGTTCTAGAGCATGCTCAATTTCATGAGCATATTCTTTATCAGAAGAAAAATAAAAAGCTATAATACCCCAAATAAGTGCTGCAGAAATGATGACGGGTTTTGATTTACGTAAATGACTAAATTCTTCAGCCATTACAACAGCATAAGCCAATACAAAAATAACTAAGCTCAATATTCCTACGTAAGAAGTTGTTAAATTTATTTCCATAATTCTAAATTAAATGCAATTACATCTTTTTCAATGCCAAAATCGTATAGATTATTATGTATTGCTTCGTCAATAAAAACACTTTTTTTTTTTACTTTTGCTTTATTTAGTAACCTTATACTGTGATTGTGTGGTACAATTTCATCTCTTTTTCCACTTAGAATAAGCAATGGAGACTTAAGTTTATCTATTTTACTAAAGTTATCAAATTTATCTTTAACAAGAAATTTTGTAGGATAAATTTTATATCTTTTTTTTGCTATATCAGGAATCGATGTAAATGGAGACTCCAATACAACACTTAAGAAGTGATATTTAATACCTAATTCAACTGCAACTCCGGAACCTAATGATTCCCCATAAATAACAATTTGTTTCTTTGTAAATTTAGTATTTTTTGAAACCCATTTTAAAACTGCTTCTCCATCTTTATATAAATTATTTTCAGTTGGAATTCCTTTATTACCTCCAAATCCTCTCCAAGAAACTAAAAGTATATTCCATTTATAATCAATATATCTCTGTATTCTATAAGCTCTATCACCAATATGAAATGAATTTCCATGAAAATATATTAACAAAGGTAAGTTTTTATCACTTATTTGTAACCAAGATAATAAGTCTATATTATCTTCTGTAGGTATTAGAATTTCTTTAGTTTTAAATAAATTATATTCCTTGGGTCTGCCAGGATGACCAGATCTGTTGAAAATTATACGTCTTTGAAATATAAAAAGTAATAAACCAAAAAATAAATATAGAAAAACTGCTGCAAAAATGTAATTCATAATATATATAACAATTATGAAATCTGAAAATAAAGTATACGATCCATTTAGTGCTTATAACATAGCTTTAAAAAAAATAGAAGAAAGCGGGATCGTCCCAACCAAACAAAGAAGAATTCTTGCTAAAATCTTGTTTCAAAAAGGCAATCGTCATATTTCAGCAGAAAATTTATTTGATGAAGTAAAAAAAGAAGATCGAAAAATATCAATGGCAACAATATACAATACTTTGAAGCAGTTTACTAATTTAGGCCTTATTAGAGAAATAGTAGTTGATAAAAATAAATCTATGTATGATACAAACAACAAACCTCATTATCACTTGTATATTGAAGATGAAGGAAAGATTCACGATATACCTACAAATAATATTAATTTAGATTTACCTTCTATTCCAGCTTGTTTAACTTTACATAATATTGATATTATTGTTAGAGTAAGATCATTAAAAGATATTAAAAAGAGATAATTAAAAATGCACAACTTAAAGTTGTGGAGTCCATTAAACAATAATAATAATTTAAATAGTTTTAAGGAAACTTTAAATAATAATTTAAATTTTAAATCATATGTTGAGCTTCATAAATGGAGTGTTGAAAATAAAAATATATTTTGGAAAGAAATTTGGAAATTTACTAAAATTATAGGTAACTTAAAAGGTAATGTATATTCTGCTAAAAATGATTTCATAAAATCCGAATTTTTCCCTGAAAGTGAACTTAATTATTCTGAAAATTGCTTATCAAAAAACGATGACTCTGATGCAATAATTTTTTACTCAGAAAATAATTTAAGGAGATCTGTATCTTGGAAAAAATTAAAGGAAAATGTATTTAAACTTTCAAATTTTTTTAAATTAAATAATATTAATAAAAATGATAGAATTGCTGCAATACTTCCAAATATACCAGAAACTGTAATTTCTTTTTTGGCAACTGCACAAATTGGAGCAATATGGTCTTCTTGCTCATCTGATTTTGGAGAACAAGCAATTATTGATCGCTTCAAACAAATTAAACCAAAAATATTAATAATTACTGACTATTATTATTACAATAACAAAAAAATCAATACAACTAAAGCAATTCCAAAAATTTTAGAGAAAATTAAAAGTATCAGAAAAGTTATTGTTATCCCTTATGAAAATAAAAAGGCAAATTTAAATGAGGAATTTAAATATGTAGAATGGATTGAAATACTAAAATCAAATAAAAAAAATGAAATTTTTGAAAAATTTGAATTTAATCATCCACTTTATATACTTTATTCAAGTGGAACTACTGGAATTCCAAAATGTATTGTTCATGGAGCAGGAGGATCATTAATACAACACAAGAAAGAACATCAGCTTCATTGTAATATAAGTGAAAATGATAAGATTTTTTATTTTACAACATGTGGTTGGATGATGTGGAATTGGTTAGTTTCATCATTAGCATCTAAAGCATCAATTGTTCTATTTGATGGATCTCCATTTATCCCAGATTATGAAAATTTATTTAAAATTGCTGAAAAAGAAAAAATAAATTTTTTTGGAACTGGTGCAAAATATATAGACACTCTAAAAAATCAAAAAATTAATATTAAAAAGAAATTTAGTCTTCCTTATTTAAAAACTATTGCTTCAACAGGATCGCCTTTAGTAAATGAGTCATTTGAATATGTTTATAAATATATTAAAACTAATGTACACCTTTCTTCAATAAGTGGAGGTACTGATATAGTATCTTGTTTTGTTTTAGGAAATCCATCCCTTGATGTTTTTAGTGGAGAAATCCAGTGTGCTGGTCTAGGTATGGATGTTGATGTGTTTGATGAAACAGGAAATAGCATAAATAATGAAAAAGGAGAGTTAGTATGCAAATCTAGCTTTCCCTCAAAACCATTATATTTTTGGAATGATAAAAATTTTGAGAAATACAAGGATGCTTACTTTTCAAATTTTAAAAATGTTTGGTGTCATGGTGATTATTGTAAAAAAACGATTAATAATGGATATATTATATATGGAAGATCAGATGCAACTCTAAATTCTGGAGGTGTAAGAATTGGTACATCTGAATTATATAGAGTTACAGAAAGTATGATTGAAATTTCTGAAAGCTTAGCAGTAGAAAGACAATTACTTAATGATACTGAGGTAATACTTTTTGTAGTATTAAATAAAAATATTGCTTTAAAAGAAAATTTAAAAAACAAAATTAAAATTAATATAAAAAAATATTTATCTCCAAAACACGTACCTAGTAAAATTTTTTCTGTATTAGAAATACCAAAAACAAGAAGTGGGAAAATAGTGGAATTACTTATAAAAAAAATAATAAATGGTAAAAAATTATCTAATATAGAAACTTTAACAAATCCACATTGCTTAATGGAATATCAAGAGATATATAATACATTTAAAAAAAATGCCTAAAAGAATAGTTATAACAAAACTTGGTGGTCCAGAAGTTTTAAAATATGAAGATTATAAATTGCCAAATGAATTGGCTAAATCAATGGTTAGAATTCAACAAACTTCTATTGGCTTAAATTATATTGATACATATCATAGATCAGGAGTATATCCTTTACCATTAGATTTTCCATTCTGTTTAGGTTTAGAGGCAGCAGGTAATATTATTGAAATTGGAAATGATGTTAAAAATTTTCAAATAGGTGATAGAGTAGCATATTCATATAGCCCTCCCTTAGGTGCATATTGTGAAATAAGAGATTTTGAAGCTGATAAAATTGTAAAGTTGCCTGAATATATTTCAAATGACGAAGCTGCATCTATTTTACTACAAGGGATGACAGTCGAATATTTATTTGAAAGATTATATAAATTAAAAAAAAATGAAAAATTTTTATTTCATGCTGCTGCTGGTGGAGTTGGATTAATAGCATGCCAATGGGCTAGATCAATAGGTGCCAAAATGATTGGTACAATAAGTACTAAAGAAAAATCAGACTTAGCAAAAAAACATGGATGTGAATTTACAATTAATTATAAATATGAAGATGTATATGAAAATGTATCAGCTATTACTAATGGTGATCTTCTTAATGTAGTATATGATGGTGTTGGTAAAGATACATTTGATATATCCCTTAAATGTCTAAATTTTAGAGGTTTAATGGTTTCTTTCGGACAATCCTCTGGAATGATCAAGGATGTGAACTTACACAGTACATTTAACCCTAAAAGCTTATATTTCACTCGCCCTACATTAATGCATTATATTAAAAATAGAAATGAACTTGAAAAATCTAGTAGTAATTTATTTAAAAAAATTAAAAATAAAGAAATAAAACCCAATATTTATAAAAAAATTAATTTATCTGATGCCTCTGAAGCTCATAAACTTTTACAATCAAGAAAATCAATTGGATCAATTATACTAAAACCTTAAATGGCGACCCCTAGGAGAATCGAACTCCTCTTTTCAGGATGAAAACCTGATGTCCTAACCGATAGACGAAGGGGTCTATTTGAGTCTTTATAGTTTATAAAATTTAATTTATCAAATTATTTAATTACTTTTAAATCATTAATAATAATTTGAGGACTGCTATCATTTGAGTAGTTATTTTTTTTAACAGAACATATAAAATTAAATTTAAATTTTTTAAAATTTTCAAGATATTCACCTGTTTCTGTTTGTATACAGTTAAAACATATAGCTCTCATTTTTTTATCAAAATCATTGTTAAAAAAAACTAAAATATGTTTTTCTTTAATAATTTTTATGTTTTCAATTATTATATCTTTAATTAAAAACTGTGGTTCATGGTTACCTTTGCCTATTGGTTCTATTTTTTCAATCATTTCTATTAATTCTGAATTGACTTGATTAATAGATATTTCTAAATCATAAAAAATAATTTTTTTGAATAAATTACGCTCATAATAAGAAAATTTATTTTTTAAAAATTTATTTAAATTATTAATATTATCATAATTGATTTTAAAACCTACGGCCATTTTATGGCCACCTCCTTGCTCAATTATAGAAAGATTTTTAAGTTCTAAAATTATACTACCTATATCAATATTATTAATTGATCTTCCAGAACCTGTTCCTAATTTATTTTGAAATGAAATTATAAAAGTAGGTTTATTATATAATGTAACTATTCTACTAGCAACAATTCCTAAGACTCCATGATGCCAATTTTGATCATAAATTAAAATAAAATTATTACTTTTTTGTTTTTCAGCTTGTTTTTTGGCATCAATCAAAATTTTATTTTCAACTAATTTTCGTTTTTCATTAATTAAAAATAATTTTTTTGATATAGTTTCTAATTCTAATTGATTATTTGTTATTAGTAATTTTGAAGCTAATGAAGAGTCATCCAATCTACTTGCTGCATTTATTTGAGGTCCAACTATAAAGCCTAAATCAGTAGCTGTGGGAGTAGAATTGATTTTTGAATTATCTATAATAATAGAAATATTTTTATTTCTTCTTTGAACAATTAAATCTAAACCCTTCTTAACTAAAACCCTATTATAGGTTTTAATATTAACTATATCACATATAGTTCCAAGAGCTACCAAATCTAAAAATGATAATAAATTTGGCTCTTTAATATTTTTAAATAAATTTAAATTTCTAATCTCTTTTCTTAAAGCCATTAAAAATAAAAAAGTTACACCCACTGCGGCCAAATCTTTATAATCATTTTCTTCATCATATCTGTTAGGATTTATAATAGAATGAACATTTGGTAATGTATGTTCACTTAAATGATGATCTAAAACTATAACTGAAATATTTTTATATTTTATGTCATCGATTATTCTAAATGAAGATGTTCCACAATCTAGAGTAAATAGTAATGAAACATTTTCTTTTAACATTTCATTCATTATTCTTTTATTCGGCCCATATCCTTCGTTTAATCGATCTGGAATTTTAATAATTATATTAGATGTAAAATTAAATAAAAATTTATAAAGTATAGATGCTGAAGTTGACCCATCAACATCATAGTCTGCAACTATACCAATTTTTTCGTTATTTTTAATTGCGACTATACATCTGTCTATACCCTTTTTCATATCCTTTAATTTAAAAGGATTAGGTAAGTTGGTAAGTATATCGGGATTTATAAAATTATCATAATTATTTATACTTATTCCTCTTATAGTTAATAACTTTGAAAAAATTTCTGAAATAGATTTACTTTGGACAAGTTGTTCAGCTAGATTTTTATCTATATGTCTTTGTTTCCATATATTATTAGATAAAGATTGATTTATACTCACAAATATCAATTAGAATGGATAGATAATATTGTAATATTTTCCATAACAAAATCAAGATTTTCGATATCTTTAATTACTTTTTGTAAAATTTCTTTTTTTATTTTATGTGTAGTAATTATTATTGGTATAGGTTTATTCAAATTTTCTTCTTCTGGCATTTGAAGAATTTTCTCAACAGAAATACCAGAGTCTGTAAAAGATTTTGTTATTGTCGACAACACTCCGGGTTTATCTATTGTCATAATTCTTAAATAATAACTATTAACTAATTCAGAAACATTAAATTTTTCAAAATTTTTTAATTTTTCATATTGGTATCCAAGGGAATTAAAATTAGGATTTAGTGATATTTCATATATATCGGAAATTACAGAACTTGCAGTAGGCTTGCCCCCTGCTCCCTGACCCTCCAAAAATAAATTATCAAGATGATCTGTTTCAATATTTATTGCATTTAATACGCCATCAACATTTGATAATGGATTATTAAAATCAATAAGTTTAGGTGTGGTGATATTAAAAATTTTATCATTTTCAATATAAGCTTCAGATATTAATTTTATTTTATAACCAATTTTTTTTGCAAAATTAATATCTTCTATTTTTATATTATCGATACCTTCAACAAAATTATTTTCAAAATTCAAATTTGAACCAAAGCATAAAGTTGAAAGAATAGTTAATTTATGTGCGGCATCAAAACCTCCAATGTCTAGAGCTGACTCTTGTTCTGATGTAAATCCTTTTTGTTTTGCAATTTCCAATACTTTTTGAAATGAAAGATTGTCGTTATCCATTTTTGTTAAGATAAAGTTTGTTGTTCCATTTAAGATTCCTGATATTTTTTTTATAGAATTTAAAAAAATATTATTTTTAATAACCTTTATTATAGGTATGCCACCAGCAACAGCTGCTTCAAATAAAAGAGATGAATTATTTTTTTCTGCTAACTTAAATAAATATTGACCATTTTTAGCAATAAGAGCTTTATTACCAGTTACAACATGAATATTTCTATTTAATGCATTTTCTATTAATTTAAAACTTATACCTTTTTCTTCTCCTATTAATTCAATAATAATATCACAATTTTTAACTTCAGTCATATCTAGGGGATTATCAAACCATTTATAGTTAGAAACATCAAAATTTCTTTTTTTATTAATATTTTTTCCTGAAATTCCTAATATGTTAATTTTTAATGAAGATTTATTCTCTATTATATTTTTATTTTCTTCTAAAGATTCAATTAAAGATGATCCAACATTTCCAATACCAGCAATACAAATATTTATTTCTCTCATAAATTAATTATTAATATCATAATCTTTTATACATTCATCAATATTTTTTTTATCTGAATAATTACTATTACAATAGTCAATTAATTCATCTGGTGAAAGTTTAATTTCATTAAAATTTGGAACAGAGTCAATATCAGGGTATCCACAAGATATCACAAATATAAATATGAATAGTAAAAATAATTTAATCATTAAATTAAAGCAATTTTTTCATTGATATTTAATGAAATATTTAAACATTGAACAGCTTGACCAGCTGCCCCTTTAATTAAATTATCAATAGTACTTACTATTATAATTTTATTTTTTTCTGTATGCTTAAAAATTTTTAATAAGCAATAATTAGTATTTTGAACACTAAAAAAATCATTTTTTTCTTCC
>CACDMT010000034.1 GCA_902553945.1 uncultured Alphaproteobacteria bacterium
TATTTCTAACAAAAATGCAAAAATAATAGACCTTGGAACAGGCGCTGGAATACCAGGCTTACCAATCTCTATTTGTGGTTATAATAATTTAACAATGGTTGATTCGAAGTATAAAAAAATAAATTTTATAAAAAACTTTGTTATTAAACATAAAATACAATGTAAAACTATTTGTAAAAGGGTTGAAAAAATAAAAAATATGTCGTTTGATTATATAATATGCAGAGCATTTGCCCCATTAGTTGATATTCTTAATTACTCACTTCTATTTCAAAAAAGGAACACAACAATACTTTTACTTAAGGGTAGAAATGTTATTAATGAAATTAAAAAATCAAAAAAAATTTATAAATATGAGCACAACTTGTTTGATAGCTCAAGTATTGGTGGGGGTTTTGTTTTAGAAATTAATAAACTAAAAAAATTGTGAAAAAAATAATATCAGTTACTAATCAAAAAGGAGGTGTGGGAAAAACCACAACAGCTATCAATCTTGCAACCTCTTTAGCTGCTGTAAAAAAAAACGTATTAATAGTTGACTCTGACCCACAAGGGAACGCAAGCACAGGTCTTGGAATACAACAAGATAAAAGAAGTCCATCTATTTATGATATGATATCTAAACAAGAATTAATTCTTGAGGGAATTAAAAAAACAAATGTTCCAGGGCTAAGTATTATTTGCGCAAATACTGATTTGGCAGCAGCTGAAATTGAACTAACCCAAATAAAAGATCGAGAATTTGTTATGAAGGAAATATTAAAACAAGTTAAAGACTTTGATTATATTTTTATAGATTGTCCGCCCGCCCTAGGCCTATTAACTATAAACTCATTAGTCTCTTCTAACTCTGTATTAATACCCCTGCAATCAGAATTTTTTGCACTTGAAGGGCTTTCTTCGTTAACAAATACAATTAACTTAATCCAAAAAAACTATAATAAAAACCTTATTATAGAAGGAATATTGATGACAATGGTTGATAAAAGAAACTCTCTAAGCTCTCTTGTAGAACAAGATGTGAGGCTTCACTTTGGAAAAAAAGTTTATTCGACCACCATACCCAGAAACATCAAAATATCTGAGGCCCCAAGCCACGGCAAGCCTGCATTAATTTATGATACACAATGTGCCGGCTCAGTAGCATATATTCAACTTGCAAAAGAGTTAATTTTAAATCAAAATACTCACAATGAATAAAGATAATAAATTAGGAATGGGTCTTGGCGCATTGTTATCAACAAACAATGATCAAAAAAATGAAGATCAGATTTCTAAAGTTAATATTTCCGAAATTCAACCAAACCAAAAACAACCAAGAAAAAATTTTAAAAAAAACGAACTGAATGAGCTTGCAACATCTATTAAAAATCAAGGACTGATACAGCCAATAGTTGTAAGGGAGGTAGAAGATAAAAAATATGAAATTATAGCCGGTGAAAGAAGGTGGAGAGCATCTCAAATTGCAGGCTTACATGAAATAGAGTGTATAATTAAAAAACTTGAAGATAAGCAGGTTTTTGAAGCTGCATTAATTGAAAATTTACAAAGAGAAGACCTTAATGTTATTGAAGAAGCAAATGCATATAAGGGAATATTGGAAATTAGAGATATAACCAATGAAAAACTATCAAAATTATTAGGAAAAAGCTCCAGTCATATATCTAATATATTAAGGCTTTTAGATTTAGAAAACGAAATCCAGGAAATGGTTATAAGCGGAAAGCTATCAATGGGACACGCTAGAACACTAATTGGAGTGCCTAACGCCATAGAAAAAGCTAATGAAATAATTGATAAAAATCTTAGCGTAAGAGATGCAGAAAAACTTACATCTAAATTTAAAAAATCAAAAAGAACTAACAACTTAAAAGATCCAAATATTTTAGATCTAGAAAAAGAACTACTAGATAAGATTGGATTAAAAACATCTATTCATTTTAGTGAAAATGGATCTTCAGGCTCTTTGACTTTATATTATTCTGATTTAAATCAGCTCGACGACATCATGAAGAGACTTAAGAAATAATTATTTTTCTTAGATTTAAAAAAAAACGTAAACCCACCATCAAATTTAAATTTTTTTGAACTCGCATCGTTTTTTCAGTTTGGTAAACAAGCTTTGTTATTTTAACTTTTTTATCTGGATTAATTTTTTTGTAAATTTTAATAAATATATCTTTTTCCCTAAATAAATACTTAGGTATATTTTTTTCAAAATCTGAAGGTGAGTCATTATATATAATTAATAAAATGTAATTTTTAATAGTATAAAATAATTTATTTAGATCATTTTGATCTATTATTTTCTCTCTATAAAGATCAATAATATAACTACTTTTACTTAGAATATTAAAAAATATCTTTTCACCCTCTGAAATATTCTTTGCAAGTGTTGTTTTAATGCTAGCTATACTGTTTAATTTTTTACCCAAAAGAAAAACTTTATTAAGTTCATTTTCTAAAAATAAATATTTGTCATCAAGGCTGTCTAATAAAAACCAATAAATATCTTTTTCAAACGTAATATTATTTATATTACAATATTGATTAATGATTTTTGATTTAGCCTCTTTGTTTAGTGAATAACAATCTAATAAATAACAGTTTTGTTTATTCATAATTTTTCTTTTAAAAATATTATTCTTTGGGCTATTAGGTATAATAAAAACATACACAGAATCACCACCTTTTAAAGTATCAAGACCCTTTTCATCGAAAGACCCTATTTCAGAAATTATAAACAACTCATTTTTTTGAAAAAGACCCGCTGATGAAATATTATTATGATCATAGCTGTTTTTTTTATTAATTGAGTAATTTAAATTATTTTTAAATTTGGCTATAATTATATCTTTAATTTTTTCCATTAATGAATTTTCATTACCAGAAACAAAATAAAAATTTTTATCTATATAATTGTCTAAATTTAAAATAAATTCTACAGGGTCAATTTTCATTTAAACACAAAGAAAGGTCTTTTCCATTTAATCCCTTAAGAAAATCTGCTAAATTTTCTCTCCCAACCAATTCATACAATTTTTCCAGCGATTTATCTGACCCAAAATTTTCACCCGACGATTTTGGAGAATAAGAAAACCTTGAAACAACACTTTGATTATACACAACACAGCCAGAATTACTTTTTTTCAATAAATAATTAAATGTAAGCTCATAATCAGCTTTTGATAAAGCTTGGTTTTTTTGAATGGATTTTTTTGTTATATTCTCATTTATCGTTATATACATATCATATAGTGGATCATCATTACTTCCAAAATATAATGAGGCATAACCATAGATGCCAACAATTTCTTTTCCATCAAATGTATATTTTACTTTATTATATATAGGATTAGTAATGTCTCTACTGCTTTTATAATTAAAGTCTATAGACGAACAAGAAGATAAAAAAAACAAAACTATAATTAGTGGAGTTTTAATAATCATATAACTATATTAAATATTTTGTTTGGCACATAAATTTCCCGTAAAATTTCTCTCTCCTTAATATATTTTAATATCTTCTCATCGTTTTTAATCTTTTCAATAATTATTTTTTTAGTAACACCATTTTCAAATTCAAAAACACCTCTTGTCTTTCCGTTAATCTGTGCAACTATTTTAATAGCTTGATTGTTTTTTAGTACAGTTTCTTTCGGCCAAGCAGAGTTAATACACAAGCTTTTTTCTCCAAGCTCTGACCATATCTCCTCACTTACATGTGGAATAAAAGGTTGAGAAACAAGGCAAAGATTCTTTAATGACCAAAGCAAGCAATTTTTTGATATTTTTTCCTCTACAATATAACTGCTTAAGTTATTCACATATTCATAAATTTTAGCCACCGATTTATTAAATTGAAATGATCCTATGTTTTTATCAATATCCTTAATTATAAAATTTAGTATATTTTTATATTGATCATCATCATCATTTTTTTGAATCTTGTAGTTTTCGTATTTTAAAAACAAATCCCAAAGTTTATTAATAAACTTATGTGATGCAACAATGCCAGTTTCTGACCATTGAAGGTCGCGCTCAGGGGGGCTATCTGACAACATAAACCACCTTGCAGTATCTGCACCAAAAGACTCAATAATATCATTTGGATCAACAACATTTTTTTTGGATTTACTCATTTTTTCAATTTTTCCAATTTTTACTTCATTGTTTTTTTTATCTAAGTACTTATTATTTTCAAATATTACCTCATTTGGTTCTAACCACTCGCCATTTACATCTCTATATGTTTGATGAGTTACCATTCCTTGGGTGAAAAGACCCTTAAAAGGCTCATCTAAATCAAAATAGTTTAGATCTCTTAATGCTTTGGTGAAAAATCTAGAATAGAGTAAATGCAATATAGCGTGTTCTATTCCACCAATATATTGATCTACTGGTAGCCAATAATTTATATCATCTTTTTCAAAAGGCTTCTCTAATCTTGCATTACAATATCTAAAATAATACCAAGAAGATTCAAAAAACGTATCAAAAGTATCGGTCTCCCGCACTGCTTTTTGACCAGTTTTTGGACAAATAGTTTCTTTCCAATCAGAAGCTTCACTTAATGAGCTTGATGTATTTTCAAAACTTTTTATATCGGGTAATTTAACCGGTAAGTCTTTTTCTTCAACTGCTTGTAAAGTGCCGTCTTTTCTATAAATTATTGGTATAGGACACCCCCAAAACCTCTGTCTTGATATTCCCCAATCTCTAAGTTTATAATTAATTTTTTTTTTACCAATTCCTTCTTTTTCAATTATTTCAATTATTTTTTCTTTTGCTTCTTTAGTTTTCAATCCATTTAAAAAATCTGAATTTATAGCCACCCCCTCATCAGTAAAAGCAATATCTGGCGCATTATTATTTGATTTAGTATTTGCTTTAACAACAGGAATTATTTCAATATTATATTTTTTAGCAAAATCCATATCTCTTTGATCATGAGCAGGGCAGCCAAATATAGCGCCAAGACCATATTCAACTAAAACAAAGTTTGCTATATAAACAGGTAGTTTTTTTTCTTTTATAAATGGGTGTTCGACATAAACACCTGTGTTAATCCCCTTTTTTATTTTATCAGAATCTTCATTCTTACAGCTTTCAATAAATTTCCTAATACCCGTGTCTTTTTTAGATAATTTTTTAGAAATTTCATGATCAATAGATAGGGCAACAAATGTCGCGCCAAAAATAGTATCAGGCCTAGTAGTGAAAATTTTTATTTTTTTAAAGTTATCAAAATTATTTATTTTGAAATTTATATCTGCACCAACAGATTTTCCTATCCAATTAGATTGCATAGTTTTTACTTTATCTGGCCAATTAGTTAATTTTTCTAGATCATTTAGAAGTTCGTCTGAATAATTACTAATTTTTAAAAACCACTGAGATAATTTTTTCTTTTCAACCAAAGCTCCTGATCTCCAACCCCTTCCATCAACAACTTGTTCGTTTGCTAAAACAGTTTTATCAACAGGATCCCAATTAACTTCAGCCTCTTTTTTATAGGCCAATCCAGCATTAAACATATCAATAAAAAACTTTTGCTCATGCTTGTAATATTCTGGATGGCATGTAGCAATCTCTCTGTCCCAATCTAATGAAAGCCCCATTTTTAATAATTGATCTTTCATCGTGTTTATATTTTTATAAGTCCAATCACTAGGAGCTTTTTTTTCTGTTAAAGCGGCATTTTCAGCAGGTAAACCAAATGCATCCCACCCCATCGGATGTAACACATTAAATCCTTTCATTTTTTTATATCTCGCAACAACATCTCCCAAAGTGTAGTTTCTAACATGGCCCATATGTATTTTACCCGAAGGGTATGGAAACATTTCTAAAACATAATATTTCTCTTTATTTAAATCTACTTTTACAGAAAAAACTTTTTCACTATTCCATTTATGTTGCCACTTCTTTTCTACAACTTTGTGGTTATAACGTGATTCCACTTTTTAACCTGTTTGAAGGCGTAATTTTTTTGCTTTGTTTAAAATTGCATTTTCTAATTTTATATCGTTATCAGTATTGCCTTCAACATTTACCCATTTTTGATTTTTAAAATTTTGACAAAATGATGTCACTTTTAAATTTTGACTTTTTAATTCTGATCCAAATATAAAAATATTTAATTTACACCTTTCATTTTCTTTAGATGGTGTTGAATACCAGTCTGTTAAAATAGTGCCGCCAAAGGGGTCCGCTGAGTTTAATGGCATAAAATTAATAGTATCTAAAGCACCTTTCCACAAAAATGGATTTATTGGCATTGCTACAGATCCAACAACTTGTTCATTATTTTTTCCCCTATTTATTATTCCATCAACATCCAAACCAGTATTACCAAATAACCCTCCCCCAGATTGAAGCCTATTTTCTGCATCTTGAAGAGCTAAGTCCTTATTCTTGCCTGAATTAAATTTTGTACCTGAGCGTTCGATAATTTTACCAGTTGTTTGAGCCTTGCTCCATAACTCTTTCATTTCTTCGTCAGTCTTATTTTGGTTACAAGAGTAAACAAAAAACAAAAGAAAAATCATTAAAATTTTTGGCATATAAAACACAATTGCTTAATTATTGCATTGAAGACGAAATGTAAAATACAAAAAAAAACGGCACTTATAAAAGTGCCGTTTTTATATCATATAAGATATAAATTAGAATGACATATTAGCACCAACGTACCAAGAAGATCCGTCAGTATTATCATTTACACCATCATTTGATGAGTCAACATCTGAGTAACCAAGTATTGCAGTTACACCTGAAGCAACAGCATATGATACACTTGCAGAAGTTTTATCATATGAGTCATCAGTAGTTCCAGCAGTACCAATAGTGTGACTGTCTTGACCTTCACCAGACACAACGCCTACGTTGAAAGTAATATCACCAGTTACATATTTAACACCAGCTGCTACCACTTCACCATCAACTTCAGTGTTTAAAGTTCCAGCAGTTGCTTGAGCTTCTAAGCTATCACCATCAGCAAAACCAACAGCAACAGTTAAGTCGCCAGTTACAGCACTTACACCGATGTGCATTCCACCCTCTTCACTTGAAGGTTGAGTTCCAGTAACTTTATGCTCCATTGAAGAATAACCAGCACCAATTGTTAAAGCAGTATCACCTGCATCAGTTACATAAGTACCACCGATTGCATAGTGACCATCGTTTTTAAGAGTCGCTGATTTATTAGCACCATCACCAGTTGATAAAGAGAAAGACATTGAAAGTCCATCTGCTAAGAAATCATCAGCAGTGTGATACTCAACACCATACACAGTTGATCCAGCAGCAAAGTCTAGACCAGTAGGTGCTTTGTTTGAAGTAGTAACTGTTACACTTTCAGCACCAGCTGAACCCGGTATTGAAATATCATGAGATCCTGACGCGTTACCTGCATTGATTAAATCTAAACTAGATCCATCAGTGAAAGCAAGTGAAAATCCAGCATCTTCATCTGATGATCCGCCACCAGCTTCGTTCATAAGCATGAAACTTGAAGATATTGTCATTCCACCATCAGTAGTTTCTGATAATGAAACAGAAAAGTTGTTATCGTTTACTTGAGCTCTAGTGTCATCACCTGCAGTTGGTGAATTGAATCTGATACCAGTTTGGTGATTACCACTCATAGTAGCAGTCACTGCCTCAGCAACAGATGCAGCACCTAGTGTTGAAACAAGAGCCGTTCCGATTAATAGTTCTTTTTTCATAATTACTCCTTTTGAGTTAATGAATATTCATTAAATGCAGAAACATTATCTGCATTAGGAGAGTATTTATTAAAAAATTGATTAAAATTCAAAAAAAGCTTAAGAAAATAGAATAATTATTTATAATTGTTGTATTATTGCAACACACAGCTATGTATTTTAACTCAAATAAATTCAATGAAATCAATGATTTAATTAAAAAATCCAATAAATCTGCCAAAATTGTTGCAATCTCAAAAAACCACCCCAAAGAAAGTGTTTTAGAGGCTATAAATAATGGAGTAAGAATTTTTGGAGAAAACAGAGTTTTTGAAGCAAAAGATAAATTTTTAGGACTAAAAAAAAAATTTCCAGATATAGAGCTCCACCTAACAGGCCCCCTTCAATCTAATAAAGTTAATGAAGCCATAGAGCTTTTTGATGTATTCCATACTATTGATAGAGAAAAGATCGCTAAGAAAATTTCAAATTTTTCAGATAAAATTTATAAAAAGAAAATGTTTATTCAGGTTAATATAGGAGAGGAACAAACTAAAAGCGGTGTAAAACCATCTTTAACCAAGTCATTTGTAACATATTGTGTTAATGATTTAAAACTTAACGTAGTGGGCTTGATGTGTATACCTCCCGTAAATGAAAATTCATCACAATATTTCCAGGCTTTAAAAAATTTAGCCAATGAAAGTAATTTAAATGAACTTAGTATGGGCATGAGTGATGACTACGAAATTGCACTTAAACACAACCCAACATACATACGGCTTGGATCAATTTTATTTGGAAGCAGAGAATGACAACTAAATTAATGATATATTCTAATTTAAATTTTAAAAAAATTTTTGAACAAATCTTTTTTAATCTAAACCCTGAATTTAAAAAATTAATAGACCTAAACAAAAGAATAAAGACCACAGACTGCTCAATAATACTAGTTGAAAATTTAAAAATTATAAAAGATTTTAAATTATTAAAATCAGATATTGTTTTAACAACTCAATTACATGAGAGTGAAAATTTTGTTGAAGCCAATATTTTGAAAGCACCAACAGATATACGCTCACTTAAAAACATAGTTTTAAATTTAATTTTAGCTAAAAAAAATTCTTTTGAGCATTTAACAATTTTAGATCAAAAGTT
>CACDMT010000035.1 GCA_902553945.1 uncultured Alphaproteobacteria bacterium
AATACAAAACCTCAAAAGCAACAACCAAATCATAATTACTATCACAGGTATAAGTAGCAAAATCACCATTTATATACTTAATATTATTAATATTTTTATTTAATATTTTAGCTCTATTTAGAGCTAAATTTGATAACTCCAAACAAGTTAAGTTTTTTGTTATATTTGAAAGATAAATACTTTGATAACCTTCTCCAGATCCAATCTCTAACGTGGATGAGTATAATTTTTTAGAGTTAAATTTGTATAAATACTCGTTAATTTCTTTAAATTTTTTAATTTCTTTTTTTGATGAATTTTTCCAAGGATCATTAAATATATAAATTAATTTAGTGATAAATTTTAAATTAGAATATCTAGCAAACTTAAAAAAGAATTTTAAAATTAATTTTTGTAACATATTATAACCCAGAAAGGTTTTCCTTGAGAAAAATTAATATTTTTAAATCCAGTTTTTTTTAACAATGATATTATTTGTTTTTTTGAAAATCTTTTTTCTAATCTAGTTCCAAATCTATCTAATGAATCAGTTCTCATAGTATAAAAAGATTTATCATGATAATAATATAATGGTAATTCAATATTTAATTTAAATTTTTTTATTATTTTATTTATTTTTGATAGAGGTAAGTAGATAATTAGAGCTATAATATCACATATTATAAATTTGATTTTATTAGGTAAATTTGAAATAATAAGTCGCAAAAAATTAGAAATAAACCATATGCTTTTAAATATAAAGTTTCTATTTTCAAAATTATAATATAAATATATTAAAAACGGTGATCCTTTCTTTAACCTATAATTTATTTTGTTTAGTGATAATTCAATATTTGGTATATGATGCAGTACTCCCAAAGAAAATCCAAAATCATATATAGTAGAATTTAAAGTAAAATGATCATCAATAGTATTATTAAAATAATTTACATTTTTATATTTACCTAATCTGTTTTTGGCAACTTTTAATGCATCTTTGCTTGGTTCTATACAATGAATATTTTTTACTTTATTGACAAAAAATTCTGCCCATCTTCCTGATCCGCAGCCGGCATCAAAACCTATTGATTCTTTATTTATTTTATCAAATGGAAAAATATCAAAATAATTATGATAAATTTTATTAATTTCATTTTTATTAGTACTTTGATTAAATCTTTCCCATTCTCTTCCAAAGTCGTTTATTGTTTTTTTATCAAAATTTTTCATTTATAACTTATTGTAAACTTCTTCATATTTTGAAATGCCAAATTTTAATGATAATTTTTCATTTGCTAATAATCTACAGTTATCATTTATATGTATATTATTTTTAATATTGTTTAAAATTTCTAACAGTTTATTTGGATCTTCATTATTAAAATTATAAATCATTCCTATATTATAATTTTTTATATAATAAATTATATCATCATTAAAATTATTGCATACAATTGGTATACCCAAAGATAGAAATTCTGCTATTTTAGTGGGAAAAGATGCTTTAACAGAATAATTTTCATTCAAATAAAAAAAAGCAACATCATTATCACTTAATTCTGTTATTAATTCTTTCCCATTCAATGAAATAATTTTGAAAAATTTTTTTGGAATTTTATATTGATTAAACTTTGATAATAATACTTTATTATCATCCTTAGTAATTATTGATAAATAAACGTTATTTTTTCTAGTAATTAAATTTTTAAATTCATTAATTATTCTTGTAAAATCATAAGCGCCTGTAGTAGTTCCAAGATAAACAATTCTAGTTTTTATATTATTTTTATTTATATTAATATTTTTAAAATATTCAGAATTTACACAAGTTGGTATAACTGTAATTTTATTATCACTAATATTATTTTCTTTAATTATTATTTCTTTGGAGTTGTAAGTTAAACATATGATACTATTTGATATTTTATATATAATTTTTTCTATTCTTTTAAAAAATAAGTATTTTAATGAATATTGACTTAAACCTTGTCTATCAACTTTTTCATCGATCCAGAACCCCCTTATATCAAAAATAATTTTTGAATTAGAAAAAAGTATTAATGGAAATATAAAAATACACGGCATTAAAGATCTTATATGAATAATATTATATTTATTAAATAAAATTCTATAATTTATACTAAATATAGTTTTTATTATTGTTATATAAAAAAGAATATTTTTTTTATGAAAATAATATTCAAAATATGACTTTATATTATATTTTTTTAAATCATTTTGTAATTTTATATATTTATTTATATTAATTTTTTTTTCAAAAGAAAATATATCTATATCATAATTTTTAGAAAAAAATTTTATGTATGGTAATATTTGTGACTTACTTATATCTTCAATTAAACTATCATAAGATAAGTAAAATAGTTTTTTTTTCATCTATAATTCAAGGTTTTGATTTTAATAAATTTTAGTACATTTTTAATTAAAAGTGGATAATATTTGTATAATATAAATTTTTTAAATTTATACTCTAATCTATTTATAAAGCCAGATTTTGAAGAATAATATTTTAATTTGTTTATATATTTATTTGTAAGATAATTTTTATTTTTTGTTGCAGATATAGCTCCAAGTTTGTTAAGCCAATATTCAATTCTTTTTTTATGAGTGTTGCCAATCATAACATCATCAGAAAAACAAAAATTATTTAATTTATAATTTTTTAATTTTTTTCTTATTATTAATTCTTCATATTCTTTGCCTGGTATATCTCTAACATCAAAGGTAATCATAATATTATATATTTTATAAAATTGTTTATTAATTAATAAATCATTAATAATATCACACTCTCCTCCTTCACAATTGAGCTTAACAAATACAATATCATTATTTTTTATATTATTTTTAAACCATTTACTTGCTTGTTTAATTAATATTCTTTCTGTATTTTGATTATTTGAATTAACGTATACATTTGCTCCTAATCCACCAGGTGAATATAATTCTTTATTTTCAAATTTTTTTCCTAAACCAAAATTATTGATTATTAATTTTTTAGATTTATATTTTTTAAGCTTACTAAGACATTTTTTTGATGGCTCAAATGCATAAATTATATCAAAATTATATTTTTTTTTTAAAACTTCTTGCAAAGTTTCTCCATAATGTGCACCTACATCTAAAAAAATTCTCATGTTTTTTTAACAAATAAACTTTTTAATCCTATAATTGATCCAATTAAATATCCAGGTGATTTGAAGTAGTCTAGTGTCATGCCAAAAATACCTAACTTTAACCATCTATAAGATGATATATTTACATTTCTTTTTAAAGGTAAAATAAAGGCACGAAATCCAAAATGAGTTATAACTAATAATAATAAATAAAATTTAGTTATATGAGGTATATATAATGACGAGTTCATAATAAGTTCTGCAATTTTATAATTCCAATTGTAAACAAAGATAAAGCTTAATAAAAATGAAATTATTATAATAGTGTAATAGGTTAAAATTAATTTTGAAAATAATTTTAAAAAATACTTCATACAGATAATAATTAAGGTTATTGAAATAAATATTGTAAAAAACAATTTTGTTACATGAGGTAAATATAAAAATTCTATATCAAAATAATAATATAAGTAATTCCACCTTGGCACTAATAAAAAAAGTAATATACATAATAATGCAAAATATATATCTTTTGTCTTTTCCTGAATATTTATATTTATTAAATTTAAAGAATAAATAAAAAATCTTTTTTGCATTGAAAATAATGAATCAGGAATAGCATCATATACAAGATTGTGATTTTTAGGGCTTGAATATGTAAAATTATTTTTAATATAATAATTTCTCCAAAACATATCATCGACTGTTCTTACACCTTCAATAAATTTATTTTTATTGAAATTTTTTTTATGTAATATACTTCCTGGAGTAGTTATATGCGGGATATTCCCATAAACTAAATCTTTAATTAATTTTTGTTTTTCACTAGAATTAGTTACATATAATGTGTTGCCAAATACTATATCAAAATTATTGTTTTTAAGTAAATAAAAACTTTGAATTAACCAATTTTTTTGTGGTATTGTTTTAGAGTCTAAAAAACTAATATAATTAGATTTAGATAGTTCAAAGCCTTTATTTCTAGCCTCACCTGGGTTAAGTCTATGCTCACTATGATAGTAAACCAAATTTATTTTATTTGGATATTTTTCTTTAAAATTTTCTATAATTTTACTTATTTCTTTACTTTCAGTTGAATCAATAATAATTATTTCATTAGGCAGTAATTCTTGATTATAAAGAGATTCTAAAACTCTAAAAAAAGTCTCCGGATAATTATATGTAGGTATAATAACACTTATTGTTTCTTTTTCATTTTTCATTTGTTTTCAAAGATATAAATGTTTTTAAAATACCTTCCCTTAAAGGTTTTAATTTATTTTTATAGTATTTTTTCATTTTTGAAATATCAGGTTTTCTATTGTTCATATCTCCTTCTATTAGCTTATTTTTAAAAACTATTTTAGATTTTGATTTAGTAATTTTAATTATAAGTTTTGCTAAATTTAAAATTGTTATTTCTTCATTATTGCCCAAATTGATAGTATCATTAATTAGTTGATTTTTATAAAATAGTTTTTTTGTGAAATTTATATTATCATCAATATATATAAAACTTCTTGTTTGTTTTCCGTCTCCATAGATATTTAAATTTTTATTCTTAATTGCAGCTTTAAGAAATTTTGTTATTACAAAATCCTCACTTTGTGATGGTCCATAAGTGTTAAATAATCTTAAAATTGTATAGTTTAAACCATATTCTTTATTATAAGTTTTAATATATGACTCACAAACATTCTTAACAATGGCATATGGCAACCTTGAGTTTAAAGGAGTTGTTAGTTCATTTTGAGGAGACTCAAATGGTTCTCCATATACTTCTGATGAAGAACTGAAAAATATTCTCTTAATTTTATATCTTTTTGCATTATTAAGTATATTTTTTATTCCATCTATATCATTTAAAACATCCAATGGATTATTTAATGTTCTTTGCACACCTACAACTGCTGCGTAATGAAAAATATATTCTATTTTATAATCTTTAAATAATTTATTAATATGATTTTTGTTATTAATATCATATTTTTTAAAAATAAATTTTTTATTTTTTATAAAATTAATATTATTTAATTTACCAGTAGAAAGATTATCTACTCCTATAATTTTATTAAAATTATCTTTCAATAACTCTTTGCAAAAACTCGATCCGATATTTCCTGCCACGCCTGTTATTAGAATATAATTAGTTTTCATTATTTATTAATTTTAATTTATCAATTATTAACCATGAGATTATTCCAATTACAGTAGCTAAATCAATTGATAATATAACGTTTGAGACTTTAATAAAACTTTTAAATTTCATTATTAAACCCTTTTTATATTCAATTGAGTGGTGTTTATAGTATGAATATACCCTTAAAAAATGATACAAAAATAAAAAAAATAAAAAAATAATGTTAAAAAAACCTAATGATATTAAAATTAAATAAATAGAAATATTTTGTATTGTTTTTAAATGCCATTTTTTAAAAAAACCATATGCTATGCCACCTCTGGAATTAGATATAAATCTTAATATTAAAGATTTATAATTTTTAGATAAATGCCAATTAACTACAGCTTTTTTACAATTTATTTTAATTAATTTTTTATTATTATTTAAATTATTAAGAAACACTAAATCTTCAACAACATATTTTCCTTTTTGATTAGTCGGGAATAGACCAATTTCTTTAAATACATTTTTATTTATTAATATTGAGGAAACAGATGGCGATAATATATTCTCTTTATAATACTTACCCAATATTACATTTGCTGTAGCTGCATCAAATGAATTTTCAATAATTGGCTTAATTACTCCAAAAACTACATCAGTTCCTTTATTTTTTTTTAATTTTTCAACAAGATTATATAACCAGTGAATATCAGCAACTGTTCCTGCATCAATCATTGCAATATATTGATTAATAGAATTACTAATTGCAATATTTCTACCAGAACCACGACATTTACTTTTTTGTTCAGTTATTAAAATATTACTAATTTTTTTTTTAATTTTATTAATTAAATCAATTGTGCCATCTGTTGATCCTCCATCACATATTATGATTTCATCTGGTTGATATATTTGGTCATTAAGAGATTGTAGTAAGCTATTTATTGTTTTTACTTCATTCAATACAGGTACTATTACAGTTATTTTAATATTATTCATTATGTAAGCTTTTTAATTTTATTATAAAATTTCTTTATACCTTTAATATTTAATAATTTTCTAGCAAACCAATAAAACAGATATAAAAAAAATCTTTTGAGTATAACAAATCTATTCTTAAGAGTAATTCTTTTTTTAAATAAATAATTAGAATACAATTTAGAATATTCTAAATATCCAATTCCTGATTGAAAAAATTTATGTTGAGTATTATAAATATGTATCCTATGACTAGATAAAATTTCATTTGATATAAAGAATTCATAACTCAATCCTATTCTTATAAAGAAATCATAATCACTTATAAATTTATAATTTAAATCTAATTTACCAATTTCTTTAGTAATATCTTTTTTAAAAATTGCGGTTTCAGTGCCTATAAAACAACCATATTTTAATAGTTTGATGCCAAAATTTTCATTTGAATCCTTAATATTCAATGGATTAAATACGGAATACTGATTTCTAATAAAATTACCATCTTGATCTATATGTTCTGAATTAGATGAGAACAATTTACATTTTTTATTTTGGTTTATATTTTTAAATTGTACTTCCAATCTATTAAATTTCATTAAATCATCATGATCTAATAAGCATATCCATTCTCCATCAGATATTTCAATTCCTTTATTTCTTGCACTTGCATAACCCTTATTTTGTTGAAAAAAATATTTAATTTTATTATTTAAATAAGAATTTTTAAAATTATTAATAATTTCGAATGTAGAATCTTTTGAACCGTCATCAATAATAATTAATTCCCAATCTTTAAAAGATTGATTTTCAACACTTTTTAAAGTCTGTTTTAAAAATTTTTCTGAATTATAACAACAAATTATTATTGAAAAAAAGGGTTTATTTTTCATTTTATTTAAAAAAGTTTGAAACATTCATCGAATTTGGAATATTAAAAAAACTATTCATTCGTTTATTTTTTCTAATTTTTAAAAATTTTTTTTCAATATTCTTAATACTAAATATAATATCTTCATTAAATTTATTATATTCAGAAATTGTATCTTTAATATTTGAGGGTATTGGGTTGAAATCTAAAATAGAATATGTTTCACATATAATCACTGGAATATTTAAATATAAAGACTCAATTGCAGTTATTGACATTGAAGTTATAGTAAGATCAGATTGTTTAAATAAATTTATCAAAGGTTCTGTAGTAAAATGTATATTTTTAATATTATAGTATTCTAAAAATTGATTATTATTCATTGTCGGGTGAGGTTTTATGATTACTGAATAGTTTATGTTATTTTCTATTAAGCTAATAATTTTTTTTATAATAAAAATACTATCTATTTTATTAATAGGTAATGTGACTAAAATTTTTTTAATTTTACTGATTTCTTTATTTTTAAAATTATTTAAATAACTATATCTAAACGCAGGTGCATTTTTAACAATTATCTTGTTATTTTTTTCATTTATTATTGATTTAATTTTATCACTTATTACACATATCTCAATTGGTGTAGTTTTAGATTGAGTATCAATTTCTATTGGCTTTATATGCAGTTCAAAGTTTCTTGGACTATATCCTAAATAACCTAATACTTTTGTATTTGGAAAATACTTTGAAATAGCCAAGTTATATGCTTTGTCTACTTGCTGATTTTCCCACCAATTAATAAACTTTTTAATTTTAATTTTATTTGAAATATTTCTTATAAACAAATAATTTATCCATGATTCAATTGATAAATTAGAAAGTGAATTTACATGTAATTCATTATTAAATAATAAAGTAAAATTAATATCTTCAAATTCAACTTTCTTTAATTTTATTCTTTTAATTCTTAGCGGGTATAGTACAGAATAAAAAATATCTTTAATTTTAATATAATCCTCTTTTATTATAAAATTTCTTTTGCAATTCCTTAATTCTTTATAAACATTTAAAATATTACCTATAACGTTATATCCTTTTCTTATAGGAGTGTATGTAATTGTTGGAACAAAAAATATTTTATTCATTAAATTATTATCAATATATTTGTAAAATTCCGTATAGTATCTATCTTTGCAATAAAATTTAGGTAATACGTATGTATCAACCATCGTTATATCTTCAGCTGATAAATGATTACTCTTTTGATATGTAATTCTTGCTGCTATTAATTGTAAAAATCTTCTTAAAAATTGAAATATACAAAAAATATAAGTATTAATATTTTGTTCTGTATTTTTATTTACAATAAACTCAGTTTTTGAATAAAATTTAATCAAAATATTTTTTATAATTTTATTGTCTACAATAACTTTGTCAAATTTATTGTTATTTTCCATTAGTTTTTTTACTAATAAAATTTTACAAAAATTTAAAAAAATATTACTATTTATTGTATTTCTTGTAAAAATTGTTGAAAACAAA
>CACDMT010000036.1 GCA_902553945.1 uncultured Alphaproteobacteria bacterium
TTTTTATATAAATTAACAATTTCTGAACATAAGATTAGCATATATTGGTCTGCCCAAATAATGTTACCTAAATTATCTACAACGCCAAGTCTATCACCATCACCATCAAAAGCTAAACCTATGTCACTTTTATTTTCTTTTACAGATTTTATTAATTGTTCCATATTTTTTGGTATTGTAGGATCTGGGTGATGATTAGGAAAACTTCCATCTACTTCTTTATTTATTAAAATATTTTCTGTATTTTCAAGTTTAGAGACTAGTTGATTAATTATTACACCCATTGCGCCATTACCAATATCCCAACTAATTTTTAGTTTCTTTTTTATAGAAATATTTTTTAAAATCCTCTCAACATAAAAATCAATAATGTTTACATTTGAAATTTTTCCTTCTTTTTTTTCTAATTTAGTTTTTTGAACTATAGATTGAAAATTTTTAATATTTTCACTAAAAAAACTATGCTTGTTCAAAACCATTTTGAAACCATTATAATCTGAAGGATTATGCGAGCCTGTAATCATTATAGCTGCATCAGTTTTGAGATAATGTTCTGCGAAATACAACATTGGAGTAGGACAAATTCCAATGTTTTTAATATTTGCACCTGAATCTTTTAATCCATTACTTAAAGCTTTATATAGTTTTGGAGAAGTTAATCTACCATCATAACCTATTGCAATGTTATTTGATTTAAATTTTTTTGAAACAATATAACCAAAAACTCTGCCAATAGAATAAGCTGTATTTTCTGTTATATTCTTGTCAACTATTCCTCTAATGTCATATTCTCTCAAAACTTCGGGGTCAAAATTTACAATTTGGAAGTTATTTTCCAGTGCCATAATACTCGTAGCCTATTTTTTCTAATTCAATTGAATTATAAATATTTCTTAAATCAAATATTTTCTTTTTTTTCACTAATTTACTAATTTCACTAAAATTTAAAGCTCTAAATTCATTCCACTCTGTACCAATTATAATAGCATCAGAATTAAAACATGCTTTATAAGGCGTATCAAAATAATTTAAGTTATTGTTTTCAATTTTTGCATTATTCATTGCAACTGGATCAAAACAATTAATTATATAACCTTTATCATTTAATAAAGTTGCAAGTTTAATTGATGTTGAATCACGAATATCGTCAGTATTAGGTTTAAAACTTAGTCCAAGTATTGTTAAAGTTGATTTTTTATCAACATTTTCAATAATTTTATTTGCAATTCTATTAATTCTTTTTTTATTTGATGAATGAACTGAATTTATAATAGATAAATCTACATTAAGTTTATTAGCAGTAGAAATAAATGCTTTAACATCTTTTGGAAAACATGATCCGCCAAACCCGGGGCCAGCATTTAAAAACTTAGATCCAATTCTCTTATCGATACCCATTGCCTTAGATACTTCCTGGACATTAGCTCCTACAGCTTCACACAAATCAGCTACCTCATTTATAAATCCAATTTTAGTTGCTAAAAAACTATTTGATGCATATTTAATTATTTCAGAACTTTCAATTGAAGTTGAAACTAAAGGCGTTTCTCTTAAATATAGAGGTCTATAAAGTTCTCTCATTATATCTTCAGATTTTTTATTTTCAGCACCTATTATAATCCTATCAGGTCTCATAAAATCATTAATGGCCGAACCTTCTCTCAAAAATTCGGGGTTAGAGACTACATCAAACTTATCTTGAGAAATTTTTTTTGCTATTATTTTTTTTATTTCTTTTGAAGTTCCTACTGGTACTGTTGATTTTGTTACTACCAAGCAATATTTTTCAATATTTTGACTTATTTCATCAGCAACTGACCAAACATAACTTAGATCTGCATCATCTTCTAATCTCCTACTTGGTGTTCCAACAGTTATAAATACGACATCAGCATTTTTCATTGAATCACTTAAAGAAGATGAAAATGATAATAATTTTGTATTATTTAAATGTTTAGATAATAAATCATCCATCCCTGGTTCATAAAAAGGGCATTTGCCTAAATTAAGATTTTTAACCTTAGACTTATCTTTATCAACACAAACAGTTTGATATCCAAACTCAGCAAAACATGCTCCAGTAACTAAACCTACATAGCCTGTGCCAATCAATACTAATTTCATTATGAACCTATAAACCTGATTACACTTCTGTTAAATGACAATTTTATAATAATAAAATTAAATTTTTATTACTTAACTGTATGTACAGAACCTCTGTCAATAATTTCTGTTTTAGCAAGATAATTTGTAGATTTATTCTTATTTATCTTGCTATTAAATAAAATATTAATGGCTTTTTTACCAAGATCTTTAACCGGAAAAGATGCAGCAGTTATAGGAGGCGTACTTAAATCTCTTACCAAGGGTCCATCAAAAGTAATAATAGATATATCCTGGCCTATTACTAAATTCAAATAATTACACGCCTTAATAGCACTTAAAGCTGAAAACTCAGTGGAACATATTATTGAAGTAATTTTTTTATTTTTCATTAGCATATTTTTAATTATCTCAAAACTTTTTTCAGGTTCTTCCAATTTAACAGAGGCATAATAATTTTTATTAAATTTTATTTTATTTTTTTTTAAAATTTTCAAAAAAGAATTTTTTCTTTCATTTGCAAAATTATATTTTTCAGAAATATTTATGTAAGAAATATGTTTATGATTTTTTTTAATTAAATAATTAATTATATTTTCAATTGCTCCACTATTATCAAGATCTACCCAAGGAAAATTTGTATTAGATTTTGTTTTACCCCATGCAACAAAGTTTATATTATACTTTTTTAACATTTCAATACGCTTGTCATTTGTTTTAATATTTTGCAGAACGATATTTTCAATTTTTTGTTCTAAAATTAATCTTTCATATGCCTTAATTTCTTCATTTTCACTTTTGGCAAATAAAATTTGTAGCTGTATACTCTCTGATAATAATTCATCTGACATTCCTGAAATAAACTGAAAGAAATTACCTTGATTTAATGTGCTAGTATTAGTGCCATAAATTGGAAGAACATAACCAACTGTTTTTGTTTTACCTGAAGCTAAAACACTTGCATAAGGGTTAGGTTTATATTTATATTTTAATGCAAATCTTTTAACTTTCTCTCTAGTTTTATCACTAACATCAGGATATCCTCCTAAAGCTCTTGAAACAGTAGTTATTGATAGGTTTAGTTTCTTGGCCAATTCCTTTATATTCATAACTTTTCCTAATATATCAGATATTTTGAATTGACAACCAAAACGTTTTGGTAAATTATGGACCTTTAAATATAAATTATTCAATTTTTAAATATGGAGGACTAATGAATTATATTTCTAAAATTTTATTAGCTACCTTAACTTCAATTATGTTAAGTTTTACTGCTCTTGCAGGTGGGCATTATACTGGTCCAGATTTAAGTGGACAAAAAGTTGTAATGTTTGGTCCATGGTTATCGCCTGAACAAGAAACAATGAGAGAAGTTGGTGCTATTTTTGAAAAAGCTACTGGAGCTACTTTTGAATATGGTGGTTCTGATAGTTTTGAACAACAAGTAATGATCGATCTTAAAGCTGGTAGTGCTGCTGATTTAGTTGTATTTCCACAACCTGGTCTAGCTGCAAATGCTGCCGCTATGGGAGGCTTAGTTCCACTAGGTAATGAAATTAAACAAATGGTTCTAGACAACTATGCTGCTGGTCAGTCATGGGTTGATCTATCAACATATGCTGATGAAAATGGTAATGATCAATTTAACGCTATTTTCTTTAGAACAAATGTTAAGAGTTTAGTTTGGTATTCACCTGACAACTTTGAGGATAATGGTTATGAAATTCCTGGTTCAATGGAAGAGCTGATAGCTCTTACTAGGCAAATGGCTTCAGATGGAAATACCCCATGGTGTATTGGTCTAGGTTCTGGTGCTGCTACAGGATGGCCTGCAACTGACTGGATGGAAGATATTATGCTTAGAACACATTCTCCTCAGGTCTATGATATGTGGGTTTCTAATGAAATGCCTTTTAATGACCCAAGAGTTCTTGAAGCAATGGATTTCTTTGGAACTTTTGCTTTAAATGACCAATTTGTAAATGGTGGCAGTAAAGCTGTTGCTACTACAGATTTTAGAGATGCTCCAAATGGATTGTTTACATCTCCTGCAGAATGTATGATGCATCGTCAAGCTAGTTTTATACCGGCATTCTTTCCTGAAGGTTCTGAAGCTGGTGTAGATTATGACTTCTTTTATTTTCCTGCATATGCTTCAAAAGATCTAGGGACGCCAGTTCTTGGGGCAGGAACATTAGTTGCTGCAACTAATGATAACCAAGCTACAATAGAATTTATAAAATTCTTAATGCATCCAGAACCGCATGAGTATTGGATGGCTAAAGGTGGTTTCTTAACTCCTCATAAAGGAGTTGATGGAAGCAAGTATGCAAGTGACACTTTTAGAAAACTTGGTGAAGTCTTAACTGGTGCAACAACTTTCCGTTTCGATGCTTCAGATTTAATGCCTGGTGCTATTGGTGCTGGAAGCTTCTGGACTGGTATGGTTGATTACACAAATGGAAAATCAGCTAAAGATGTAGCTGATGCGATCCAAGATAGTTGGGACGCAATTAAATAATACCTCCTCTAAAACAGGCGAACAAATTAACTTGTTCGCCTGTTTTTTTTATGTATTTACTTATTAATGAGTCTATTAAATTTACTTTTAATTGTTTTTTTAGGAATTTTATTTTTTATTTTATATTTTCATATTACGAATTTTTTTTTAGATATTTATGGAAGAAAAACTGAAAAAAGATATAAATTTGAAAATTCTTTAAGAGTTCTAATATTTATAACACCAGCATTTATCGTTTTATTTATTTTTATTTTATATCCAGTTTTTGAAACAATTAGACTTAGTTTTTATGATAAATTTGGAAGAGAATTTGTAGGTCTTTATAATTATAAATGGGCTGTAAATGATCCAGAATTTAGAAGAAGTATTTTTAATAATTTAGGATGGTTGCTTATAGTTCCAACTTTGAGTACATTTTTTGGATTAGTAATTGCAAGTCTTGCAGATAGAATATGGTGGGGTTCAATTGCTAAATCAATAATTTTTATGCCAATGACTATTTCATTTGTTGGAGCAGGTGTTATATGGAAATTTATTTATGAATATAGAGGTCCAGGCGATACTCAAATCGGATTAATCAATGCAGTTATTGTTTCATTTGGATATGAACCACAAGCTTGGTTAACAATTCCAATTTGGAATAATATTTTTTTAATGGCAATAATGATATGGATACAAACTGGATTAGCTTTGGTAATTTTTAGTGCGGCACTTAGGAGTATACCAAAAGAAATGTTGGAAGCAGCAAGAATAGATGGTGCAAGTGAAATAAAAATATTTTTTTCAATAGTTATTCCTTATCTTGAGCAAACAATATTAGTAATATGGACTTTAATTACAATAATTGTTTTAAGAGTTTTTGATATTATTTTTGCTATGACAAATGGTGAGTGGCAAACAGGTGTATTGGCAAATTTAATGTATGATTGGATGTTTAGAGGCGGTGGTGACTCAGGAAGAGGAAGTGTTTTAGCTATAGTTATTATGATTGGAGTAATCCCAATTTTAGCTTGGAACTTATATAAGCATAGGCAGGAACAAAAAATATAATGAAAAAGAAAAACTTGTCATCAATTTTCTCTCAATTACTATTATTGTTTTTTGTAATAATTTGGATAATTCCTACATTTGGACTTTTTATAAGCTCCTTAAGAGACAAAGATCTTTTAGCAATTAGTGGATGGTGGACTGCATTAACAACTACAAAGGTTAATGAAATACACAGAATGTCGGGAATGGAGGATCAAATTAAAGTTGATGATTATTTTATAATTAAAGGTAAATTATTTGAGACGAATTCTGGAAAAAAAATTCAAAATTTTGGAATAACATCAAAAAGAATTGATGAATATGTTGTTGGTGAAATTGCAATATTTAAAGATAAAAGTGAAGTCACAGTTGATGAAGTTGGAAATTATATTTGGAAATCAAAAACTGAATTTACTAAAAAGAAAGGTAAAAGACTTTTTATTTCTGTTTTAAGTCCTCCTGCTTTTACTTTTGATAATTATAGGGAAGTTTTATTTAAAGAGGGTATTGGTAGGGCCTTTATAAATACAGCAGCTGTAGCTTTACCTTCCACCATTATACCTCTAATAATTTGTTCTTTCTTTGCTTATGCACTAACATGGATGAAGTTTTTTGGTAGAGATACTTTATTGGCGATTATTATAGCATCTCTTGTTGTTCCATTGCAGATGTCTCTTATTCCTATTCTTACAATTTATAATGACTTTGGAGCTTTATTTGGAGTAGCTGCAAAATCATATCCAGGAGTTTGGATGGCTCACACAGGATTTGGACTAGCTTCTACAACTTTCTTATTAAGGAATTTCATAAAATCCTTGCCGAGTGAAATGATGGAGGCCGCTAAAGTGGATGGAGCGTCTCATTATGATATTTTTTTAAAAATTATAATACCGCTTTCTATACCAGCTTTTGCATCAATATTTATCCTACAATTTTTATGGTGTTGGAATGATTTATTAGTTGGACTAGTTTTTTTAGATCAAGTACCAAGTGAAATAATTTTAACAGCAAAATTAAAGGAATTACTTGGTTCTAGGGGCGAAAATTGGGAAATTTTAACAACAGGCGCTTTTGTCTCAATGACTGTTCCTCTATTCATATTCTTTGCATTACAAAAATATTTTATTAGGGGTTTACTGGCAGGATCAGTTAAAGGATAATATTATAATTTTAAATTTGGAAAAAACTAAAAAACTATTTAATTATAATAATTATGAATTAAATAAATATTATGAATATTGAAACTAAACAAAATTCCATTAACAATATATCAAATGAGTGGTTTAGGCCAAATATTGATAAGAAAATTTTAAAAAAGCTCTCACAAAGAAGTGATTTTGAAGGCTGGAAGCATATAGTTATTTTTACAATCTCTATTTTTGGTCTTGGTTTATTATCTGTATATTTCTGGAACACTTGGTGGTTTGTATTATTTTATCTTGCTTATTGCACATTATGGGGTGGCGCAGATGCAATCTGGCATGAATGTGGTCATCGAACAGCATTTAAATCAAGAAAGATAAATGATTTTTTTTATGTTATCGCAAGCTTTATGAATAACTTTGAACCAGTGCGTTGGAGATGGAGCCATACACTTCATCACAGTTACACTGCATCAATAGATCCTCATGATTATGAGGTAGATGGCAGTATATTTGCAAATCATACATTAATGAGTTTTATTTTAGGATTTATTCCA
>CACDMT010000037.1 GCA_902553945.1 uncultured Alphaproteobacteria bacterium
TATGCAACCATATAAAATAATATATGATTCTTTTAATGAACAAGGATATAAAAATCTATATTTTAATAACTTTACTAAATATGAAAATTCAAGAATTAATTTTTTAAATAAAAAATATAACAAAGAATTAAAATTATGGAAAAATATTTTTTTAACAAATAATATTAAAATATACCTATCTTGGAATAAGTTTAATCCAAAACATATTTCAATATATGAAACTTTACAAGAATTAGGTTCAACTCTTGCAATATGGGAGAGAAGCTTTGAAGGAATTTCATCTCCTGAATTAACAACTTTTTCCGATATATTGTTTAAAACTGGTAAAATAAATCTTTTCAATGATGATTTAAATAATAACAAAAGTAAATTTAAAATTATAATTGGTTTTCTTAGAGACTATAATTTAGAAAAATCGAAAATTATTGCTAATAAAGTTAAACAAAATTTGTATTCTAATGGTGCAAAAAAGATAATTTCTGTTTTTGATCAGAATTCATCTGATAATTTTATGCATAATAATCAACGCGATTGCTATAATTATTTTTTAAATTTAATACTTAATAATAATGATTTGGCACTTGTACTTAAGCCAAAAAAATCAAAAACAATATTTAATAGATTTGGAAATGACTTTAAAGAATTATATAATGAGGCATTAAAGACAAATAGACTTTATTTATTTGATACTTTTGGCAAATATCAATCTAATGTTTCAGTTAATACGGCGGCATTGTGTTCAGATTTATGTGTACACACAAATCTATATGCAGGAACTGCTGGTGTAGAATGTGCTTTATCTGGTATTCCAACTATTTTACTTGATAGAGAAAATGATAACGAAAATATTCTTAATAACATTAAACTTAATAATGTTGTTTTTAAGGATTTTGATGGTTTGGACTATAAAATAAATGAATTTATTTATAATAAAAATTTCAATAATTTAGGTGATTGGTCTCAAGAATTTGATAATTTGGATCCTTTTAGAGATGGTCAGGGGCATCAAAGATTAAACTGGTTTTTAAAACATATATTAAATGGTTATGAAAAAGGTTTATCAAAAGAAGAAATACTGTATTTAGTTTCTGAGGAATATTCAAATATATGGGGAAAAGATAAAGTAATTAATTAATGATTAAAAAAATTTTTAAATTATTTATATTTGAATTTTCACAATTAATTTTGTGGTTTATTTTATCATATCCAGATAGCAGAATTGGCTTGTCAATAAGAAGAAGTTATTGGAAAAAAAAATTAAAATCGTGTGGAAAAAATTTAGAATTAAGAAGAGGAAGCGCAATTGGATTTCCATCTATTATAGAAATAGGTAATAATTTTATTCTTGGAAATTTTGCGCATATAACTGCAGCTGGATCAAAAGGAATTTATATTGGTGATAATGTTTCAATTTCAAGAGGCACTTATTTTCATGGTAGCAATCATAAATTTGATAATCCAAATAAACCTATTATGGAACAGGGCACTGAGTCAGCAAGTTTGGATTATAAAAATAAAACATACAGTATAGTTATTTGTGATGACGTTTGGATTGGCTCTAATGCGGTAATATTAAGTGGAACTTATCTATCAAATGGTTGTATTGTTTCATCAGGAAGTGTTGTTTCAGGTTTTTATGATGAGTATTCTATTATTGGAGGAAATCCAGCTAGATTTGTAAAAAAAAGATTTAAATAAATGAAGTTATTAGATGTTTTAGAAAAGAAAAAAATATTTCATAATTTAAATTATAATAAACCAAAAGTATCCATCAAAATTTTAGGAAATATAGTTCTTGATCATTTAATTCCATATATAGAATATAACTTAAGTGCATGTCATCATAATGTTAAATGTGAAGTAGAAAACTATGATAATATTATACAAGATTTATTAAATATTAAAAAAGAAGCAGATGTCATTATTATTTTTTTTGAATTAACTTCATACATTGAAAAAATTATTAATAAAAAAGATAATTTTAAAACAAATGAAATAAAAGAATTTAGTGAAAATATTAAAAACCAATTAAAATTGATCTTTTCCTCAGTTGATCATGATAAATTAGTTATATTTAATAATTTTAATATAAATATATTTGAGGATAATCCTATATCTATTAATAAACTAAATAATTTATGTGAAGAATTAAATAAATTTCTGAAAACAAATGCTCCAAAAAATTTTAAATTAGTAGATAATTCATCTTTATTAAACGAATTTAAAATTTCAAAATGTATAAATTTAGATTTATATAAAAAAACAAAGATATTATATACACAATTATTTTATTATAATTATTCTCTTAAAATTAATTTATTAATGCTTTCAAAATTAGGGAATTTTAAAAAAGTACTAGTTTTAGATTGTGACAACACTTTATGGGATGGAATTTTAGGAGAAGATGGTGAAAATAATATAGAATATAATGAAAATACAGATCTTGGAAAAAATTTCTTCAAAATTCAAACATATGCAAAACAATTAGTCACTAAAGGTGTAATACTTTGTATATGTTCAAAAAATAATTATCAGGATGTTAAAAATTTTTTATTAAAAAATAAAATGGTTCTTAAAGAAAATGATTTTACTATCTTAAAAATTAATTGGAACTCTAAAGTAAATAATTTACAAGAAATATCTAATCAGCTAAATTTACCTTTGGATAGTTTTATTTTCATAGATGACTCAGATTTTGAAATTAATTATATAAATAAATTTTTACCTCAAGTATTAACAATGAAAGTACCAAAAAATATACATCAATATCCTCAAGATTTTAAAAATTTATTTAATTTTTTTAATATAAATTCACTAACCAAAGAAGACAGATTAAGACAAAAATATTATTCCCAAGATATTAGTAGAAAAGAAATAAAATCAAATTTTAATAATATAAATGATTATTTACAATCTTTAAAAATAGAATTATCTATTAAAATTGATGATGAGAAAAACATTGATAGAATTCATCAATTAATCAATAAAACAAATCAATTTAATTTTACTACTATAAGGTATAATATAAATGAAGTAAGTAATTTTCTAAATCTAGATAAATATTCAGTAATATCATTAAGTGTTAAAGATATATTTGGTGACTCTGGTTTAACAGGTGTAATAATAATAAAATATATTGAAAAAATAGCTTTTATTGATACATTTTTATTAAGTTGTCGAATAATTGGAAGGAAAATTGAATATACCTTAATAGATTATATAATGAATTATTTAAAAAATAAAAACATCTTAATATTGGAATCAAAATTTATATTTTCAGATAAAAATTCTCAAGTTAAAGATTTTTATGAAAATATTGGCATGAATATTATAAAAAATAATTCAGAATTTAAGCATTATCAAATTAATATAAGTAATTATATTCCTTCAAATACAAATTTTATTAAAATAAATGAATAGTTCTGATATAAAAAAAAATATATTTAAACTTATAAAAACAGTGCTAAATCTTCAATATAATGTTGTTGAGGATGATTTAAATGAGAATTTGCCTGAATGGGACTCATTAAAACAGTTAAGTATTGTATTTGCATTAGAGGAAGAATTTGATATTAAATTAAAAAATGATGAAATTGAAAAATGTACAAATTATTATGAAGTTTGTAATATTGTTATAAAAAAAATCAATGAATAGTCTAAAAAATAAACTAAAAAAAAATCAACTGAATTTTGGTACATGGCAAACTGTTCCTAGTAATAGTATTTCTGAAATTTTAAGTTCATTAAATTTAGATTGGATAGCAATAGATATTGAACACACTTCAATAAGCTTAACTGATTTAGATAATGTTTTGAATTCAATTAAAATTAATAATACAATACCTCTAGTAAGAATTGGTGAAATTAATTCTAATTTAATTAAAAGAATTCTTGATATAGGTTATCAAGGTATAATTGTTCCTAATATTGAAAATAAAGATCAAGCTATGAAAGTAGTAAATTCAGTTTATTATCCACCCTTAGGTAAAAGAGGGATGGGTTTGTACAGATCGCAAAAATTTGGCAGTAATTTGCTTAAATATATTAAAACTGTTAGAAAAGAAAATATAATTATTTTACAAATTGAAAATATTGAAGCAGTTTCTAATTTAGATCAATTATTTTCTATTAAAGAAGTAGATGGATTTTTTGTAGGACCATATGATCTTTCTGCTTCTATGGGTATTGCAGGTCAATTTAATAAAAAAGAATATAAAGATTGTTTGAAATTGATTTTAAAAAAAGCAAAAAAATACAATAAATCTGTAGGTATTCATTCAGTCTCATCAAGTGTTGAAGATGTTTATAATTATATAAAAATGGGTTTTACAATTTTAGGGTATTGTATGGATACAATAGCAATAAAGGAATTGTATTCTCAAAATATAAAAAAAATTAAAAGTAAATATAAATAACATGAAAAAAGTTTTGGTTTTTGGTGGATCTGGATTTTTAGGATCACATGTTGCGGATAAACTATCCAATAGTAACTTTGATGTTACTATTATTGATATTAAAAAATCAAACTATTTAAAAAAGAACCAAAAATTTATTAATGAAGATATTAAAGATTTAAAAAAAAATTCAGCCATTTTTAAAAATTGTAATTATTTATTCAATTTTGCAGGAATAGCAGATATTGATGAGTCATTAAAATTTCCTGAAAAAACTATTACAAATAACATATTAAATAATTTTAAATTACTAGAAATAGTAAAAAAAAATAATATAAAAAAATATATTTTTGCAAGCTCTGTATATGCCGGTAGTAATTCAGGAAATTATTATAGTTTGAGTAAAAATTGTTGTGAGGATTATATAATTTTATACTCTAAAATAAATTCTATAAAATATACAATTTTAAGATTTGGATCTTTGTATGGAGATAGATCTGGAATTAAAAATGGACTTTATCAATTTATTTATAGCGCCCTTTTAAAAAATAAAATTGAATTTAATGGAAGTCCTGAATCAATAAGAGAATTTATAAATGTTGAGGATGCAGCTCTATCAACAATTGATATTTTAAAGAAAGACTTTGATAATAAAATTATTACATTAACTGGACATCAATTATTAAAAATAAAAGATTTACATGAAATGATTAAGGAAATATTAAACAAAAAAAATCTCAAAATTGTATATAAATCAAATAAAAGTAATACTCATTATAGATTGACACCTTACTCAATAGAAGAAAAAATAAGTAAAAAATATAATCCAAAACTATATACAGATTTAGGAGAGGGGCTCTTACAATTATCTAAAAAAATTTTACATGAAAAAAAATAAAATAATAGGTATTATTCCTGCGAGAATGTCTAGTAGTAGATTTCCAGGTAAACCTCTAAAATTTATTGATAAATATACAATGATAGGGCATTGTTATTTACGTTCTATTAAAAGTAAACTTCTTTCTGATTGTTATGTTGCTACTCCAGATAATGAAATAAAATATTATATCGAAGAGCTTGGTGGAAAAGTTATAATGACATCACATAAACATAAAATGTGTAATGATAGGGTTTTTGAAGCAGTTGACAATTTAGAAAAAGAAAAAAAAATTAAATATGATATTATAGTAAACATACAAGGTGATCTTCCCATGGTATATCCGGATATGATTGATAATTTAATAAAGCCATTAATATATGATAAAAATACAAAAACATCTACAATGGTTGATGAAATAAAAAATAATAAAGATTTTAATGATAAAAATAGAGTAAAAGTAATTTTTGATAGACATGATAATGCTATTCTTTTAACAAGAGAGCCAGTTCCTTCAAATTATAAATATAGTAAAAAATTTAAAAAATATAAACATGTTGCAATAAGAGCTTATAAAAGAGAAATATTTGAAAAATTAAAAAAATTAAAAATGACAGATTATGAAAAGATTGAAGGAATCGATGATTTAAGATTATTAGAAAATGGAATAAAAATTAAAATTGTAAAAACTAAAAGGATTACTGAAACAATTGATACTAACGAAGATCTTCAAAAAGTAAAAAAGATGATGAAAAAAGATATTTTTTATATAAGAAAAAAATATTAATGAATGAAAAAATTATCTTTGATTTTGATGGAGTTATTTTAGATTCTAATCATTCAAAAAAAGATGCATTTATACATACTTATAAAGAACTAAATGAAAATTTAAAAAAAAAAATTGCTAACTATCACATAAAAAACTTAGGAATTAATAGATATATAAAGATAGAACATATTGAAAAAAATATTTTAAAAAATAAAAATTTTAATACTGAAAAACAAAAAAAAATAAAAAAATTTTCTGAAATAGTTTTAAAAAAAGTATTAGCTTCCAAATTTATCCCAGGTTCTTTAAGTATTATAAGAAAATTTAGTAAAGATTTTGAAATATATATATGTTCAGCAACTCCTCAAAAAGAACTTATTAATATTTGTAGAGAAAAAAAAATTTTTAGTTTATTTAAAAAAATTTATGGAAGTCCGGTAGAAAAAATTGATAATATAAAAAAAATAATAAAATTAAACAATAATATAAAACAAAATATAACATATATTGGAGATGCAAATTCTGATTATATTATAGCTAAAAAATTAAATATTAAATTTATTTCAATAAATAATAAAATAATTGATTCAAAAATGAATATTTTAAATATCAAAGATTTAAAAAATTATAATAAAATTTATAAATTTATTTTACAAAAATAATCTAAGATATGATCTAAGATTTGACTTAATATAGTCTTTTTTTATATGTAATTTTATTTGATCTGGTTTTGTATTATTAAATAAAGGAACTCGATGAATTAAGTTTTCATTTATTTTATGATTGATGAAATTTGCAGTAAATATATATTTGCTACCTAAATCAGTCAAAATTCTATTTGTTTTTTGATTATAATCTAATTTATATTGTCCAAAAGGATAACTAAAATATGGAAGATAATTTTTAAATTTTTTTAATGAAGACTCATTTTTTGTGTATTGATATTTAATTTGATCTATATTTAAATACTTTATCGAATAATGATTAAATAGATGATTCCCTAAAAAAAAATTATTATTTTT
>CACDMT010000038.1 GCA_902553945.1 uncultured Alphaproteobacteria bacterium
GTTACTTATGCATTAAAAAAAGCGAATAATTTAAATGTGAAAACAATTTTAAATCCAGCACCAGCTGCAGAAATTGATAGCTCTTTATTTCCTTTAATTGATTATTTTACACCTAATGAAACTGAGGCAAGTTTCTATGTTGATCACGATATTGTAACATATGAAGACGCAGAAAAAGGAGCATCAAAATTATTAGAGAAAGGGATTAAAAATGTTGTCATAACTCTAGGAGAAAAAGGAGCATACTTTGCAAATAGTGAAGAAAAGTTTTCTCTTCCTATTGCTAATCTTTCAAATCCAGTAGTAGACACAACTGGGGCTGGCGATGCTTTTAACGCTGGTTTAGCTGCAGCATTAACTGAGGGAAAGAACATTAAAGAATCTCTAATATTTGCAAGTGCTACTGCTGGTTTATCTACAACTAAAATAGGTACAGCCAATTCCATGCCATCACGTGAAGAGATTGATAGAATCCTTTAAATATCTATATATTATTTTTTTTATGCAATTATTTCTTGAGCGATTACTTTACTTTTGGGCTGGAATCACAGCTGTAGGCTTATTAATTGCCATAGCATATTGGGCAATTGCAATAATAATTTACGTTGCTTTTATTTCATTATTTGTTGCAATAGCGGCAACACTTTTCTATCATTTTTATTGGTCCAAAAGAGATAATTAATAGTTTATAAGAACTAATAAGGTTTTTTATTAGTGTCAAAATATATATTTTATGATTTAGAAACCTCTGGAAGAGGAAAAAAAGAATATCCTAATGCATTTGGAACGACCCCTAAGTGGGAACAGATAATGCAAATTGCTGCAATAGTTACTGATCCAAATTTTAATCAAACAAATCAAAATATGAATGAGTTTTGTAGACCAAGAACTTCAATTATATCTCAGCCTGGTGCATTAATTACAACTTTAAAAGGAATGCGAGAAGCACTTGATGCTCCACAGTCATCTTATGAGCTGATGAAAAAAATAAATGATACTTTTGATGATTGGAAAAAAGATGATCCAAATTCTACCTTTATTGGACATAACATAATAGATTTTGATGAGTCAGTTTTAGAATATAATTTGTTTAATCATATGCTGTATCCTTATGTTACAAGAAAGAGCAGGGGAGATACATTGAATTTAGCTAGAGGTTTATATGCTATCAATCCATCAAGTATCAAAACACCACTCACCGAAAGAGGTAATCCTAGTTTTAAGTTAGAAAAAATTGCTGAGATGAACAATCTGCCTGTTGAATTCGCTCATGATGCTTTTTCAGATGTTAAAACATCAATTGCTCTTACTAAATTTATTAACGAGGCTGATGCAAGCAATTGGAGTCAACTTCAAATGACAATGAGTAAAGAAGATACGATTGAATATATAAATAAAAACAAAGGATTTTGTTTTATGACTAGTTTTGGAGGAAGAATTAAACTTCAAGCTCTATCAATGGTGTGTGAGTCACAATATAATGGTTGGTTTCATACTATTGATTTAGCTCATGATCCAGACCCACTAATAGAATCTAATTCTGAAGAATTTAAAAAATTGATAAAAAAGAAAAATAGATATGTAATTACAAATCAACATCCAATTATTTTACCAGGTAAGATAGCATCTAATTATGAACCATATGATGAAATTGGAACAGATGTTCTAAATGAAAGAGCTAAAAAAGTATTTAAGAATAATGATTTAGCAGACAAATTTAAACTCATGGAAATTGATAGACGAATTGAAAAAGAAGATGAAAAATCACAAGATAATATATTTCCAGAGAGTAAAGCTAATGCTTTTCTTGATTTTAAACAATCAACAGAAATAAGTAAGTTTCATGAACAAAATGACTGGAATGAAAAATATAAAATTGCTTTGTCTATTAAAGATCCTAGAGCAAATTTTATATTGAAGAGACTCATATTTGATGAAAGTCCAAAAACTTTATCAAAAGATGATTTTAAAATCATTCATCGTGAATTACATGATCGTTTAGTTATTAATCAAGAAAGACCTTTTACAACTATTCCAGAGGCAATGTCTCAAACAGACACTGAATTTACTAAAATAGAAGAAAGTGATGATGAAAATAAATCACAAAAAATGCAGATACTAAAAGATTATAATGTATATCTGACTTTCATGGAAAAATATTTTTCTAATAAAAATGCTGAACCTCTTCCAAGTGGTAAAGAGCTTAGTAAAATAATTTTCGGTTAATGTTTGAGCTTCAATATTTTATTATTGGATTAATTCAGGGTTTTACTGAATTTTTACCAATTAGTTCATCTGGTCACTTAGTCTTAGTATCTGAATTAACAAGTTGGAACGATCAAGGTCAATTTACTGATGTAGCTGTACATGTAGGTACTTTAATTGCAGTTCTTATTTATCTTCGATCACATATTTTATCTTTGATGATTAATTTTTTAACCTTTCGTTTTAAAAATAATGAAAATTTAATAAAAATTATAATAGCAACACTTCCAGCAATTCTAGTCGGCTACTTTATGATAGATTTTATTCAAACTTATTTTCGTAATATTCGAATTGTGGCAATATCAAGTATAATTTTTGCTGCAATATTATTTGTTTCAGATCATTATAAGATTAAAATTTCTGAATGGAAAAATATGAATTATTTCCATGCTTTTATAATTGGATTGTTTCAAATTTTAGCTTTTATCCCAGGAGCAAGTAGAGCAGGAGTAACCATTACAGGAGCTAGATTTTTAGGCTTTAATCGTTCATCAGCCGCCATATTTTCAATGTTATTATCAATTCCAATAATTTTAGCTTCACTTGTTTTGACTAGTATAGATGCTTTTTCAACCTCTTTTAATAATATTGATATAACTCAATCAATTTTTGCAGCCACAGTTGCTTTTATCACTGCTTTGTTATCAATTAATTTAATGATGCAGTTAATACAAAAATCTACTTTTAATATTTTTATTATTTATAGAGTTATGCTTGGTTTTGTCCTATTATATTTTTATGCATAAAATATCTGGTGTTTTTAGCGCTGCACTTACTCCACTTAATAGAGATCTATCTATAAACCAGGATTTATATTTAAGTCATTGTAAGTATTTAATGAAACAAGGTCATGATGGGTTGGCAATTTTTGGAACTACTGGAGAGGCAAATAGTATTTCTGTAAGACAAAAAAAAGATAATATAGATTTTTTACTTTCAAATCGAATTGATCCTAAGATATTAATACCTGGAACGGGGTCATCTTCTTTAGATGAAGCTATTGATATGACTAAGCATGTGGTTAATTATAAAGTTAAAGCTGTTCTTATACTGCCTCCTTTTTATTATAAAAATGTAACTGATGAGGGCATCATTAATTATTATCGTCATATTATAGAAAGAGTTGGTGAAAATCAGATGATGTATATCTTATATCATATTCCTCAAAATACTTATGTTTCAATTAATATGAAAATGATTGAAATTTTAATAAAATTATACCCTAATAATATTGTTGGTCTGAAAGATTCTAGTGGAGATAGTAGCAGAATGTTAAAAGTTATTAAATATTTTAATAATTTTTCTGTTTTTTGTGGCGATGATAGTTTGGCTTTAAATGTTTGTAAAAGAGGGGGGGCAGGAGCTATTACAGCAGGAACAAATGTTTGTGGTAAATTACTAAACTTTATTATAAAAAATTATAAAAAAGAAAATGAAATTAAAAATTTTTTAGAGTTACAGCAATTATTAATACAAATAAGAAAAATTATCATGTCTCATGAGCCAATTAGTTTGATGAAAGCATACTTTTCTATTGAAGATAAAATTCCAGAATGGAACAATGTCTTACCACCCTTAAAAAGTATTGATAATCCTCAAAATCAAAAATTAGTATTAATTTTAAGAGAATTAATTAAAAAAATAGACCCACTAATATCGAATTCTTGATTGAAAATATTTTTTTGCTTGAAAAGCAATAAAGTTTTGAACTGGTTTAATAAAAATTGAAAACCCAATCAAATCAGTAAAAAAACCAGGGGTAATTAGTAGTAAACCTGAGATAAGGAGAAAGATACCCCCTTTTATTTCTTCAGTGGGCATAACTCCTTGACTGAGATTTCTTTGAGCTTCAAATAGAAGTTTTATTCCTTTTCTACGTACTAAAAAAATACCTACTAAAGCTGTAATTAAAATAATTAATATTGTATTTAAAATACCAATATTTGAACCTATTGTTATAAATATACTAATTTCAATTATAGGAATTATAATAAAAGCTAAAAAAATCACTACCTAACTATATCAGTTTTTTCATCTTGAATATTTTTTTCTATTTTACTCTCAAATTCTCTTAATCTTTTGTAAACACTTGCAAGTTCAATAATTGTTGGCCATGCTCTAAATAAATATTGGAGAGAGCCTTCTACTCGGCCAAAAGCTCTTATAATTTGTTGCATGACACCAAGTGTCATTACCCCTGCAACAATTGCTGGTGCCAAAAATATATAAGCAGCTAAAACATTTGCCTGCAAATATGCTAACCTTCCAATACTAAAATAAAGATAATATAAATAACTTTTAAAGTGAATTTTTCTTACACCATCAAATAATTCTTCTAAAGATTTAGGTCTTATACTTCCATCATCTTCTGCAATTACTAATATTTTTCTGTATGCAGCTTCTTTTTTTTGAAGATCATATTCAATACCAACTAATTTTAATAACCATGCGAGGATAATCATAAGTATTGTTCCACCTACAGCCCAAATAAATGCGCCAGATACTAATCCATATTGCCAATCTCCGAACCAAAGAATTGGAATTCCAATTGATAAGGTCATTAAAAGAGGAAAAAATTCTATAAGAACTAAAACTGACTCAATCAAACTTGTACCAAGTCCTTCCATTATTCGACTAAATTTAATAGTATCCTCTTGAACTCTCTGACTTGCACCTTCAATTGTTCTAGCCTGATCATATACACTATGATACCAGTCTACCATTGCAGTTCTCCAACGAAAAAGGAAATGTGATGTAAGAAAAGATATAGCCAATCCGAGAATTATAGAAATTGCAGCTAATTGAGCAAAACTAAATAAAGCCCCCATATACTCTTGCATTGTTATTGCATTTGGGGTTCCTAAAGCTTTTTGTATCATGTCATAAAATTCTCCAAACCATTCGTTTATCATTACATCTATTTGAACTTGAACCCATATAGATGTTAGAATTACACCTGAGCCTATATAAGCCCATAAATACCACTTTGGATTAGTAAAGAACTTAAACATGATTTATATTATTATATAAAGGATACCTATATTACTAATTAATTAATATATTAAAAAAAGCTATTTCTTTTTTTGACGTTTTTTATTTCTTCTATATTTAGAACCTCTTTTACGTCGTCCTCTATGTTTTTTTGGATATCCCATTTGAATTAGATGTATACAAAAATAAAAAATTAAGTCAAAGACTAATAATGCCAATCTTTAGCTTCATTAAATAAAAAATCACGAAAAACCTCTAACCTTCTGTCGTTTTTAAATGACTCAGAATATACAAAATAAGTTTGATATGAAGGGCCTTCTAAATTGGGTAATACTCTAACTAATTGAGGTTTGTCAGCTACCATGTAGTCAGGAAGTGATGATAAACCACTTCCTTTTTCAATAGCAAGTGACATTGCATATATACTATTAACTCTGAATTTAGGTCTTCTTT
>CACDMT010000039.1 GCA_902553945.1 uncultured Alphaproteobacteria bacterium
AATAGGCTCAAATTCTGGATCCTTTATATTATCATCTATAATTTGGGTAACAAGCTTTGACATTTGTCTAATAGGTTGTCTAATTGTTGTTAAATTATATGAATGCCAATGTGCTGTTGATATGTCATCATATCCAATTATCTCTATTTCTTTTGGGATATTTAATTTTGTATTTTCTTTAATATAATCAAGGCAACCAAAAGCCATAGTATCGTCAGCACAAAACAATGCTGTAATATTTTTTTTTAAAAGTTTTTTTGCTGACTCGAAACCTCCTTCATATGTAAAATTTCCTCTTTCATGAAAAAGTTTAATTTTGTTTAAATTTTTAAAATGGTTTTTAAAACCTTTACATCTTTCATTACTTACAAAGGATCCAGTTGGTCCTTCAACTATTCCTATATTAATATGTCCATTGGTAATGAAATGTTCTGCCGCTGCTTCTCCACCATATCTGTGATCACAAGCTACAGAACTCAATGTGGGTATTTTCCAATTTCTATTAAAAGCGATAAGTTGAATTTGTTTGGATAAACAATTTTCTACAAATGTATCCGTAGGCTTTGTAGCCGAAACAATCGCAACCAATCTCTCTTTTAGGTAAGGTTGAATTAAGTTGTTATCAAGTTCTTCACCATCATCGGTTGTAATCAAAAGTATCCTGTACCCACTCATTCGAAGAGCCTCATGTAATTCAGTTAGGACTTCAGGATAATATCTATTGGTGATATAGGGTAATATTACGCCCACTAGCCCACCATCCACTGATGAAGAAAAAGAATGCTGAATAGTTTGATGTTTATAGCCCAATTTTTTAGCAGCTTCGATGACGCGTAATTTTGTGCGACTTGAGATACTGGCTCCTTTGGTGAAGCACCGAGAGACTGCTGACTGGGATACACCAGCTAATGTGGCCACATTCTGGGATGTTGGATTCTTTAATTTAGTTTTCATTTATGCCTTTATCCACCGAAATATTATTCATTACATTGCATATTTATTCAAAACAATGCAATATATTAATTATAAATTTTTATAATATTAATTCTCTTAACATAACAATTTATTTTAAGGGTAATTAATAGGGAGGAAAAATGATATTTAAAAAATTAATATTAGTTGGATTTATTTCCCTATTTTTCAGCTCATCATTGTATGCAGCTGATTGTGGACCTAATGGGCAATCAATCCGAATTCTAGCAAGTGATTTTCCAGCAATTCACGCAATAGCAAATGCCGCTGAAAGTAATTGTGCAGGATCTGCCTCTGAATTCAATCGAAATCATACTACCGAAGCACGTCAAATAATGAATGCTGCTCAAACACCAAATCCAGCAGAGTATACTTCAGTTATTGTAGCTAACTCTACTCTAGTTCAATTAATGAACGATGGGCTTGTTAGACCATTAGATGATTTAGTTGAAAAATATGGTGGGCACTTAAAATCTAACCAACTGATAACTGTTGATGGAAAAATAATGGCAATAGCGTTTATGGCAAATTCTCAGCACATGTATTATAGAACAGATATTTTAGAAAAATCTGGAGTTGATGGAATACCAGCAACTTATGATGAAGTAATTTCTGCTGCTGAAAAAATACGTGCAGCTGGTATCATGGAGCATCCACTTGTAATGAATCTCAAAGTCGGATGGAATGTTGGTGAAGTATTTAACACTATATACCTAGCACATGGTGGAGAATTCTTTAAGCCTGGTAGTGCTGAAGCATCTATTAATAATGCCAAAGGTGTTGCTGCTCTAGAAACAATGAAAGCTCTTGTAGAGTATGCTCACGAAGATCATTTAACGCAGGCATCTGATGATACGCAAGGATTATGGGAAGCTGGTCAAGCGGCAATTGGCTTTATGTGGGGTTCTCGCGGAGGAGTTATACTAGATAATGAAGGTTCTTCAGCTGAAGTGACTTCAAATACTGTTCTATCTGCAGCTCCAACTGTTACTGGTGGTTCAATACCAGGAGCAACTTTATGGTGGGATGGAATAACTATAGCTACTAACGTGTCTGACAGTGAAGCAGAAGCAACTTTTGCAGCACTTGTAAGTGGTATGACTTCAGAAATGGTTGCTGCTAATAATGATGATGCAATTTGGTTAATTGATGGTTTTAAACCTGGTCCAGCTGCAGCAGGAGTTTCTGCAACTGCTCAAGGCGGTGCTAAATCTTACCCAATGTTTGCTCAAATGGGCTTGCTGCACAATGCATTAGGTGCAGAGCTAGTTGATTTTTTAAAGGGATCAGAGAGCGCTGAACAAGCACTTAGTGATGTAGAGGCTGTTTACGAAACAGCTGCTAAAGACGCAGGTTATCTGTAATCAATATAAATAAATCAGTAAAAAGGGGTTTTCAAATTTGAAAACCCCTTGTATCTTTCTATGTAATTTAAAATCGTATAATGAAGCACAGCACATTCTTATTATTTTCTCTTCCTTCATTAAGCGTAATGTTTTTATTTATTGCAATACCTATAGTTTCTGTTTTTATTCAATCTCTACATATTGAACATAAACAAGTAATAATTGTTACAGAAAATTGTGATCCTTTTGGTTGTGAGACAACAACATCTGTGGATACTGAAGCTTCCGCAAAGTTAAAAGAAAAAGCACCTCTTGGTAAATTTAATGGATTTAAAACGTATTCAAACAGAATGCATTTTGCATTTGATGAATTAGGAGAGGCTTGGAAGAGCTCGGATAGTTTTACAGTTTTTGTTAAAAAATTATATAATTACCCCTTATATAGAGCGCTCAGTTTCACTCTTACTTATACCTTTATAGTTACTCCCTTTGTCTTATTTCTTGGTTTTTTAGTTGCCGTTGGAGTTAATAATCTTCCTAAGATGTTTAAAGGTCCAACAATTTTTGCATCTCTTCTTCCAATGATAGTTACACCTCTTGTTGGTTCATTGATACTTTTCTGGATGGTTGACGGTGATGGTGTGATTGGAGCTACACTCCAAAAAATATTTAATGATAATTCTCTTAGCTTGAAAGCATCACCTGTGCTTACCTGGATTATGTTAATGGTATACGGTATTTGGCATTTGATGCCTTTTAGTTTTATTGTTTTTTATGCAGGTCTTCAAACGGTTCCTCAAGAAACAATAGAGGCGGCAACAATAGATGGCGCATCAAAATTTCAAAGAATACGCCACGTTGTTATTCCTCATTTAATGCCACTTGCAATTTTCATAACTTTAATACTTTTGATGGATAATTTTAGAGTTTTTGAACCAATCATAGGTTTTAAAGCTGAAGCGCACGCCACCTCAATATCGTGGTTAATATGGAATCATTTGCGAGAAAGTGCTTACCCTCTCTATAACGCCGCAGGTGCTACATCTATGATTACTATTTTTGGTGTAGCAATTTTACTTTTGCCCGTACTAATTCGAACATGGCGAGATTTTAAAGAAAAAAATAAAGGTTAGGAATTTGTGAATACAAAAATTGAAAATAAATTAACCCCAGTTCGTATTATTGCTTTTATATTTGTGGCTCTGTGGTTGGTTATTGCTATGTTTCCTTTTATTTGGACATTGTGGGGATCTTTCAAAGTACAAGCTGATTTTTTTTCAAAAGCTGATTGGTCAAATGCAATATTTGGCTTTCATACTGAAAAACAAACAGGCGGTTTTTTTACTATGGGTGGATATTATGGCTCTTGGATTGAAGAAGAATTTTGGCGTGCCGTTATTAATACAAGCATAGTAGTATTTTTTACAGTTTTAATTTCTCTTACTTTTGGAACTTTAGGTGGTTATGCTCTTGCAAGGTCTACTTATCGTTATGCCTTCTGGATTTTAATGGCAGGTCTGATCTTTCGTGCGATGCCTCATATGACTTTGATTTCAGGATATCTTCAACCTTTTTTTGCATGGAATGTTTGGGGAATTTTGCCTACAACAATAATTGTGCTTGTTGCAATTAACCAACCTTTTACTCTGTGGATGCTACATTCATTTTTTTTAAACATACCAAAAGATTTAGATGAAAGCGCTATGTGCGATGGTTGTAATAGATTTCAAGCATTTAGATATGTGATCATTCCTATAATGTGGCCAGGGGTAATCACTACTGGATTATTTAGTTTCCTTCTTGCTTACAATGATTTTACAGTTACATCCATGTTGCTTTCAGATGAAAATGAAACAATGATTCCAGCAATTGCAAGTTTTCTAGGTACTGTCCAAGAAGAAGGTAAAGTAATGTATGCTGTAGCAGCCGTTGTTTCAGCAACTGCTCCATTATTCTTTTTTGTACTGTTTTTTCAAAGACAGATTGTTAGTGGATTAACAGCTGGAGCAGTAAAAGGTTAAAAGTAATGAAATCAGAGCAATTAAAAAAATACTTTGAAGATTATCAAATAGCTACTCAAAATTTTAATAAAAATTCAATAAATAATTCTCTAACTAAATACTTCTCAGAACATTCTGTGTTTCAATTCTGTTATCCCTTTGGAACGTTTAATGGATTAGATAATTTTTTATCTAATTGTATCAATCCTCTTTTAGAAAGTATTCCAGATCTTGAAAGAAGAGATATGATTGTTATGGCAGGCACAACACCTGAAGATAAACACTGGGTAGGTACTATGGGTAATTATATGGGAACATTTTTAAAATCATTTTTAGATATTCCACCAACTGGTAATTTAGTTCATATGCGTTATCATGAGTTTTTCCAAATTGAAAATAATCAGATTATAGAAATGCAATCAATATGGGATCTACCTGAACTGATGATCCAGGCCAATGCATGGCCAATGAGTCCTCAGCTAGGATCTTTTTTATGTACACCATCTCCGATGACCGGAGACGGTTTAAAAATAAAAGGCGATGGATCAAAAAATTTTGATCTTGTGATTAATATGCTTCAAGACATGGTTTTACACCCTAGTAATCCAGATCCACAAGTTATGAATTTAGATAAGTATTGGCACCCCAGATTTAATTGGTATGGACCAGCTGGAATTGGAACTGGAAGAGGTATAGCAGGATTTCGCCATTGGCATCAAATACCCTTCTTACGTGCAATGCCGGATAGAAAGGGAGGTTCATCAAATGATAGCTTAAAAAATGAGGGATTGAAGGATATGCTAACTCATTGGATATATGAAGGAGATTATGTCTGTGAAACTGGTTGGCCAAATATGCGATCTACAATATCACAAGATGGATGGATGGGTATTGCTCCTTCAAACCAGATTATAGAAATGCGGAGTTTAGATTTTTGGAGAGTTGAAAATAATCTTATAAGGGAGAATTGGGTTTTAGTAGATCTTCTGGATGTTTATCAGCAAATAGGCGTTAATGTTTTTGATAGAATAAAAGAATTTAACAAAGCAAGAAATGTTGGTGATATTAACATTTCTCAAGGACTTGATTTAATTAAATAAATATTGATATAGAAGAAATGTATTTACAAAAATTTGAAGTCAAAAACAAAACTGCATTAGTAACGGGAGCAGGAAAAGGTTTGGGAAAAGCATGTGCTATTGCTTTGGCTGAGGCAGGAGCCAATCTCATTATAT
>CACDMT010000040.1 GCA_902553945.1 uncultured Alphaproteobacteria bacterium
ACCCTCCAAATTTATACAAAGGTGTTATGTGGGAAAAAAATCAAAATTTATTTTATCTTGGTATGCAAGATCAGTTTCATACTTTCAATATGTTTGATGCCCAAGCATGGTTTGTAAGGGATGTAATTTTGAACAAAATTAATTTACCTTCTAAAGATATAATTTCTAAACATATTGATGAGTGGGTTAAAAAAGAAGAAGCTCTTGAAGATCCATATCAAATGATTGATTTCCAAACTGACTATTGTCTTGATCTTGTTAAAGATACTGACTACCCAAAAATAGATTTTCAATTAATTAAAAAACATTTCTATGATTGGGAACATGACAAAGAAGCTAATATTTTAACTTATAGAGATAAATCCTTTTCCTCACCGGTTACAGGATCAGTTGGTCCAAGTCACCATACTACTTGGCTTGAGGCCAAAGATGATTCGATGAAAACTTATTTATCTAATAATTAATTTAAGCTTTAACTCTTGATTTTGTAGGGTCATAAAAAGGAAAGCCAACAACTTTTGCGGGAATTCTTTTTTGATGACCATCTAATTTTCCAACTTCGACTTCAGTATCTAATTCAGAATATTTTGAATCAATTCTGCATAATGCTATATTTTTATTTAAAGTAGGAGATAATGTTCCACTTGTAATTAAGCCTACTTGACCTCTGCCAATGTGAACACAATCACCATGCCCAGCTACTTCATTACCACTAATTTCTAAACCTACTAATTTTTTTTGAGGATTATTTTTTCTCTTTATTAATTCATCTTTTCCAATAAAGTTAGCATCTTTTGATTTTAATGGTACCGTAAAACCTATACCAGCTTCAAAAGGGTCAGTTTGATCACTAAATTCATTTCCTGCAAGTATTAGGCCTGCTTCAATTCTTAGTTTGTCTAATGCTTCAAAGCCCATAGGCACAATTTTAAATTCCTTTCCTGCTTCCCAGACAGCATCCCATACATCTACGGCATCTTTTGGATGACAATACAACTCATAGCCTAATTCTCCAGTGTAACCTGTTCTTGAAACCATTAACGGTACACCTTTATGATCACCAATTCTACTTATTGAAAAGTGAAACCATTGCAAATCTTTCAGCACAGATTGATTTGGGGGAGTCCAGATAATTTTATTTAATACTTTTCTACTATTTGGTCCTTGAACTGAAATATTATGCAGTTGATCTGTTGATGATTTTACCCAAGCTCTAAGATCAAGTTTCTTTGCTAACTCTCTTAACCATTCACCAGAATATTCACTTCCACAAATCCATCTAAAGTTGTGCTCCGTCATTCTATAAAGCGTCCCATCATCTATCATTGTTCCATTTTCATAACAAATGGCGGAATAAACAACTTGCCCGATTGATAATTTCTTAATATTTCTTGTTAAAGCTGTATTCATTAATTCTTCAGCATCAGGACCAACAACTTCAAATTTTTTTAATGACGAAAGATCCATCATTACAACATTTTCTCTACAAGCAGTATATTCTGCTACACTTCCAAAATTATTATATTTAGAAGGAATCCAATAACCAGCGCTTTCCATCATATCTTTTGTAAGTAATGATGTACGGGGATGAAATCCAGTTTCTTTAGTTAGCATAAAATCAGAGTCAGCATTTTTTCTATATCCAATTGATTTTGAAAATTTATTTTTTTCACTATATATTCTAACAAAAATATCTGTTGGGTTCCAGTCATTTGCTGGATCAATATCATCTGGGCAACCTGAAGAAATACAAACTAAATCTTTTTGAGCTTGAAATAATACGTAGTCTCCTGGTCTTGACCATGGCATTTCTGAGGTAAATACATTTGCTTCATCAATTCCTGTATTCCAAAATAAATTTACCGCTTGCCAAGCTTTTCTTTTTTCAATTCCATAATTGTCTAGGGAGTAATTAAAATTATCAGAACAATTAACATGACCAAAGTAACCCTGATCTTCATATGTTTTTAAAGAACAGGCTGTTCCAAATGTATCATGTCTTCCAATACTATCTTGCATAACCTCTATAAGTGGATCTTGATTTCTATCAAAAAATTTAGAAGATAGTCCTGGCATTGGATATGAATTACCTATCAACGAACGTGTTGCAGTAGGATCTATAGAATATTCTTTTCCTTCCTGTAAAGCCTCACTATCAAATGCATTAAAATCAGAACACTGTCTTCCATAAAGATCAATAATTTGAATAAAATCACCTTTTTTAACTTCATAAGAAACTGCAGAACTATTTTTTACTAAGATTTCTTTTTTTATATCTGCAAGTGGTTCCGGTAAAATTGATTCTTCTTTTGAATTCTTTTTTTTATTTCTTTCAACATAAACATATAAGTCTGTTGTCACTTCATTGGAATCAATACTCATAATATTTCCAGGCGCAGAAATTAATGCAAAACCATCATTTTCAACAAAATACTCAACTGTTTCACCACTCAATGTTTCTCTATTAAAAATATTTAAAGATTTTAAATTATTAAAGTCTAATTTTTTTCTTTTTAATTTTTGTAAAAAGTTTGAATAATTTTTTTCATTTATTTTAGTTTTAATATATTTTGCTTCACTATTAAAATTAGTATTAACAAGTGAATTACACTTTCCATTATTATCAAAAAAAGTGATTTCACAAATTTGCGCCCCTTCAATATTAAATATAATTAATTTATCATCCTTAAAAATATCTATACCTATAATTTCCATTCCTTTAAGATGATATCTTTCGGTATTATTTGGCAAACCTGCATTACCAAGGATGATTGGTTTGCTTTTTCTAATATTAAAATTTTCTAAATTCAGTTCCATTTCATTAGTAAATTTACTATATACCTAATAACCTAAATGTTAATAGTTTTAATATCTCTATTGTAATCAACGTTATTTCCATCCTTTTTTTTAAAAACTTTTGTATATTTTCACTATAATATTTTGAATATAAATTAATTTAAATATTTTATATTTGTTCTACTTAACAATAATGTAAAAATAACTCATACTGTTTTAATATAATAAGACAGAGAATTAGTTTATTAGTAAGGTATTATTTTTTTTATAAAATTATGACAAGAAATTATTTAAGTGGATCGATTAAAAAAGCTTTAATTATAATAGAGTGTGTTGGTAAATCACCAAAACCTTTAAAAGCCAGTCAGGTTTCATTAATGACAAAGCTTGATAGAGCAACTGCTTTTCGCATACTCACATACTTAGTCAGTCTTGGATATATATTTAAAGATACTAATAGTAATTTATATTCACTAGGACATAAAATATTTGAATTTGGTGATAAATCAGATTTTCTAAAAACATTAACAAGACTTTGTTTTGAGCCTATAAAAAAATTAGCATATGATACTCAACATATTACATATTTAGCTGTGCTTGAAGGTCCTCACATAGTTTATTGTGATAAAGTTGATCCAAGTGGAGATGATCCACCTCGTGCTTTTCGAATGAGGATGGATGCCCACAGTACAGCTTTAGGAAAAGCTATATTAGCTTTTAAGACAAGAGATGAGGTTAAAGAAATTTACAAAAGTTACTCTTTACATAGACACACCAAGAATACTATCACATCTGTAGAAAAACTTGTTGTTGATTTAAATAGAGTTAGAAAAAATGGTTACAGTACTAATGAAGCTGAAACTTTTGATTATGTATATGGCATAGGAGCAGCGATTTTAGACAGTCAAGGAAGAGCTTTGGCAGGTATTTCAATATCTGGTACAAAAAGCACAATTAATGTTAAAACCATAGTTGAATTATCAAAAAAAGTTACTGATACCGCCAAAATTATATCCAAAACATTACAAGAAAATTAGTTAATATAAAATCAATTTGTTTCATTAAATGAAACAATTCCTTTAAGACATTATTATGATCAAATAAATGTTTTAAAAAAGGAAATAAGTAAATGTCATTACCATCAAAAGTTGAATACGCAATTATTGGCGCTGGTATTCACGGTCTTAGTACTGCCTGGCATCTTGCTGCTAAGTTAAAAGCAAAGGGAAAAGGTGATGGATCTAAAATATTAGTTATTGATAAAGATAGTATTGCAGCAGGCGCAAGTGGTATTGCATGTGGAGTTATTAGAAATAATTACTATCAGCCAGCAATGAGAGAATTAATGGCAATGTGTGTAGAAGTTTGGGAAAGTGATGCAAAAAACTTTCATTATCACGATGTTGGATACATGCAAATTAGTCCAGAGTGTATGGAAAGTGATGTAGCAGAAATTTATTCTCAACAAAAAAATATTGGATATGAATCAATATTTATTCAAGGAAAAAATGAGTCTGAAAAATATATGAAAAAATATTTTAATGATTGGCAAGCTCAGGGAATTACAAGTATTTTACATGAGAAGCGTGGTGGATATGCAAATAATACTTCATCAATTTATGCTTTGGCAGATAAAGCTGAAGCAGAGGGAGTAAGAATTTTAACTGGAACGGAGGTCAAAGGTTTTGAATTTGGATCAAATTCAAATGCAGTTACAGGAATAGAAACAGATAAAGGACTTATAAAATGTGATAACGTCATTGTTGGAGCAGGTCCCTGGGTTAAAACTTTTTGGGATATGATGGATTTACCAAATCAAATTTCTATCAAAAATAAAAAAGGTGAAATGCACAATGACGTCCCAATGTGGCAATATTGGTTTTTAACTGAAGGAGTTTTAGGAGTTGAACCTGGATTTTTAAAAACTGAAGATGGCAGTATGCCTCCAGTATTACACGTAGATACTGATGCGCCACTTTATTCTGATATTGACAAATCTTTAATAACAGATGAGCTTTGGGGAATATATTATAAACCTGATTTTCATTTTAATGGAATCCAAGGTGGATCTTCACCTTACAAAGTTGGAAAGCCTGGAGGTGAAGGTACAAAGGTTGATCCCTATGGGCCAAAGTCTTCAGAGTTTACTCTAGATGATGAATTTGCTCATATGTGGACTTCAGCATTAGCTCACTGTCATAAACGTTTTGAGGGTAAATCTCATTTATTTAAAAAAGGTGCAACTGGGGGTCTGGGATGTTTTACCCCTGACTCTTTCCCAATTTTTGATACTTTTAGAGAAAATGTTTACTTGATTGCTGACTCAAATCATGGTTATAAAATGATCGGAGTTGGAAAACTTGTCGCTGAAGAGGTTCTTGGAGAAAAGAGCAAACTTTTAGAACCTTTTAGGTTTTCAAGATATGAAGAAGGAAAATTACATCCTACATCTAATAGTCCATTTCCATGGAGTTAAGATAGATAGGTTGAATGGGAGGAAAAAATGACTGATCTAGAAAAATTTGTTAACCAACCAGGTAGAGATAAACTAGTTAAAGATGTTAGAAAAA
>CACDMT010000041.1 GCA_902553945.1 uncultured Alphaproteobacteria bacterium
TGTCTGATTGTTTTTAAATCTTTACCTGAACTAGAGATATTCAATACACGCCCACCATTAGATAACCATTTGTTTTTTTTTAGAGTTGTGCCAGCATGAAAAAGATAGTCATCTTTTGTTAAAGAAAGATTTTCCAAATTATTAATTGATGTTAATTTTTTATAATCCTCAGGATAGCCTCTAGCGGCCATCACTATTGTCATAGCATAATCATTTTTCCATTTAATTTTTTCTATTTCATTTAAGGTACCTGTTGCTGAGGCATGCAGTAATTCTAGTAAATCTGTTTCCAAAAGTGGAATGATTGCTTGAGTTTCAGGATCACCAAAACGAACATTGATTTCTAGCAAATTTGGACCTTTATCTGTTAAAATTAATCCTGCATAAAACATACCTTGATAATTTATACCTTGTTCAGCAAGATATTGAACAATAGGCTCAACAAATGATTTGGATAATGCATTCATTTTATTAGATGAAATAGAAGGAACAGGTGTGTAAGCACCCATACCACCAGTATTCAATCCTTTTTCTTCTTCTAATATTTTTTTATGATCTTGTGCAGTTGTAAGTGGTAAAACAAACCCGTTTTTATCTACAAGTGAAAATAGACTTACCTCTTCTCCAACTAAAAATTCTTCAATAACAACAACTGAACCAGCATCGCCGAAAGAATTATCTTTAAAACATTTAATAAGTGCATCTTTTGCATCATCAATTGTTTCACAAATAATAACTCCTTTTCCTGCAGCTAAACCATCAGCTTTAATAACTAAAGGATAGAATTTTTTTTGGCAAAAAGTTAAGGCATCATCATAATTATCAAATACATCATAAGCAGCTGTTGCAATATTTAATTTTTTACAAATATCTTTTGTAAATTTTTTTGATTTTTCTAATTCGGCTCCCATCTGATCAGGCCCAAAAACTAATATAGAATTACTAAGTAAATGATTCGATAAACCTTTAGTTAAAGGTAGTTCTGGTCCAATAACAACAAGATCAATTGTACTTTCTAAACAATATTTAAGGATGGCCTCATGATCATCAATATTAATATTTATCGAATTAGCAATTTCACTAATGGCGTCGCTTCCAGGAATACAAGATAAATTTTTACAATTTGAAGATTGTTTTATTCCATAACAAAGTGCATGTTCTCTACCACCATTTCCAATTACCAAAACGTTCATAAAAAAATATAATTCATTACTTAATTATTTGAGGCAAGACTTAAAAAAGATAGTTTTTTTAAGCTCTCATCATTTAAGTAATCTAAAGGTCTAATAGGATATTCTCCTGTAAAATAGTGATCAGTAAACTGGGGATTTTCATTATTCCTTTTATTGTATCCTAGAGCTTTATAGAGACCATCCAGTGATAAAAATTTTAGTGATTTTGCGCCTATATACTTGCGCATTTCCTCTAAATTCTTATTTGCCGCTAATAATTCTTCTTGGGTAGGTGTATCTACGCCATAAAAATCAGGATATTTTATTGCAGGAGAAGCGATAAGCATGTGTACCTCTTTAGCACCAAAGTCATACAGCATTTTAATTATTTTAGTTGAGGTGGTACCTCTCACTAAAGAGTCATCAATTAATACAACTTTTTTATTTTTAATAGAACTTTGATTAGGGTTTAATTTTAATTTTACTCCTAAACTTCGTATTTGTTGTGTTGGTTCAATAAATGTTCTTCCTACATAATGGTTTCTAATTAAACCAAGCTCAAATGGTATTTTTGATTCTTGACTAAAACCCAGCGCAGCAGGAACACCGGAGTCGGGTACTGGGACGACTACATCTGGCTTAATGTTTAATTCTTTAGCAAGATAAATACCTAAATTTTTCCTATATTCATAAGCAGTTTTTTTCTTCAAAATACTGTCTGGTCTTGAAAAATAAATATATTCAAATACGCATGGTCTCTGATTTTTTTTTGGAAAAGGTCTTCTACTTATTATCTTACCACCTGAAATAATAACTACTTCACCATTTTCTATTTCTCGAATAAATTTAGCACCTATAATATCAAGAGCACATGTTTCAGAAGCAAGAATATAAGCATTTTTTAGTTTTCCTAAAACGAGTGGGCGAATACCTAGCGGATCTCTTACACCAATCAACAATCCGTTAGCTATAATTGAAAGAGCAAAACCTCCCTGAATTTGTAAAAGAGTATCTATAATTTTATCAACAATTTCAATTTTTTTTGATCTGGCAACTAATTGTACAATTGTTTCAGTATCAGAAGTAGTCTGAAAGATTGCCCCTTCACGTACCATTTGCTCTCTTAGCAAAAGAGCATTTGTTAAATTTCCATTGTGAGCAATACTTATAGCTCCACCATGCAAATCAGCGTAAAAGGGTTGAATGTTCCTAATAGTTTCGCCTCCTGTTGTGGAATATCTATTATGACCTATTGCTATTTTTCCCTTTAATTTTTCTAAGGATTGTTTTTTTGTAAAGTTATCTCCTACTAAACCAAACTTTCTTTCTGAGTGATAAGAGTTACCATCATAACTAACAATTCCACAACCTTCTTGACCACGATGTTGTAAAGCATGTAGACCGAGAGCAGTTAAAGCTGCAGCATCTTTAGATCCACTTATTCCAAAAACACCACACTCCTCATTAATTCTTAGAAAATGAGATTGTTTAACCTCAAATTTTTTAAGGAAATTTAATTGATTTTTCATCTTATTTTTTGACTTGATAAAAGTTTTTTTGCAACCATCTGTAATGCTCTTGGATAAACCTTATGCTCTTCTATCAATATTTTCTTTGAGAGTGATTCGGTATTATCTTTCATCAAAATCTGTACTTTTTTTTGCAATATAATCTCTCCTGAGTCAATTTGAGAGTTTACATAATGAACACTACAACCAGAATAGCTTGCTTTAGCCTTTATTGCCTGATCCTGTGCTTTTAGACCTTTAAAAGCTGGGAGGTAAGATGGATGAATATTGATTAATCGCGATCTCCATTTCGTTACGAATTTTGAGTCTAAAACTTTCATAAAACCAGCTAAACAAATGATGTCTACATTTTTTAAATACTTCATTGCCTTTTTTTCAAAGTTTTTGTTAGGAATAGAATATATAGATGGAATCTTATTTTTTTTTGCAATAACTAAGCCTTTAGCTTTAAAGTTATTAGATATCACTGTTTGAACTTCTACCAAACTTTTCTTTTTAAATGATGATTGAATTAGTGATTCTAAATTTGAACCTCTTCCTGATATAAAAATAGCAACTTGTAATTTTTTCAACTAATTGTACACCTTGATGATTTGTTAACTTCTATTTTTCCAATTTCAAAAATATTTAGACTTTCATCTTTTATTAATTGTTCAAATTCTTTGTAATTACTTTTTGAAATAGTTATAACCAAGCCTAATCCACAATTAAATGTCTTGAACATTTCTTCATCTGAAATATCAGCTAAACTCTGAAACCATTGAAAAATTTCTTCAGTATAAATAAATTTTTTATCAATACTTGCTGATAGATTTTCTGACAACATCCTTGGCACGTTTCCAATGACACCCCCGCCCGTTATATTCGAAATACCATTGATAAAATTTTTTGTTAAAATTTTCTTTAAAAAAGGAAAATACAAAGTTGTTGGAGCCATTAGAGCTGCTGCATTTGTTTTGTATGATGATTTAAATTCTGTTTTTTTATTTAAATCAATATTTTTGTCTTTTAAAACTTTTCTAATTAGGGAGTATCCATTTGAATGAAACCCTGAAGATTTAATACCGTAAAGTAAATCATTTTCTTTCATTACATCTCTTTTGGGTAATATTTTTTTTCTCTCAACTGCACCAACACAAAATCCTGCAAAATCAAAATCATCTTTTTTATAAAGTCCAGGCATCTCAGCTGTTTCACCACCTATGAGAGAACAGTTATTTATCTTGCAAGCCTCAGTGATACTTGTCATAATTTTCAAAAAAGAATTTTTATCAATTTTAGAAGAAGCATAATAATCCAGAAAAAATAATGGCTCAGCACCATGGCAAAGAATATCATTAAGACACATACCTACGAGATCATGACCCAAACCATCTAAAATATCAGTTTCAATGCCTAGTAATATTTTTGTACCTATGCCATCTGCTCCAGAAACCAATAAAGGATCTTCATATCCACATTTTTTAAGATCAAAAATTCCTCCAAATCCACCAATTTTATCAAAATTTCCGTTTCGGTTCGTTGATTTGCTGAGTGCAGAAATATCTTCGACAAGAGCTTCTGTATTTTCTATATCAACCCCTGCTTCCTTATATGTTGTCATATTTAATTAGTTTTAAACGAATCGTTAACGAGTAAACTATTAATATAGTAAATTAAGTTGATTCGTACTCATAATGACAAATACAATTCAAATTCTTTCAATTGAGAAGACAGGTAAAGAAAGTTCTCTACAAAAAGAACATAACAATAAATCTATCAAAATTATAGATGGATATTTTTTCTCTAAAAATCTTGATGATCAAAAGTTTAATAAAATTAGTAGACTTATTTCTAATGAAGTTTCTCAAATAATATTAACTAAAAAGAATATAGATAGAGTTTTATCTGGCTATAGTAATTTCAACTGGGTAGTAGAAATAAAATTTTTACCAGGTGTAACAGATAATATTGCTACAACTGTAAAAGAAATAATCAATGATAATTTAAAAAGTAGCTTTAATAGCTTCGAACTTGGTTCAACAAAAATTATTTTAATAAAAGGAAGAAAAGAAGATATTACTAAAATATCAAAAAATGAAGCAAATCCATTAATTCAAACAATAAATATTTATCCATTAAAAAAATATTTAAATAATTTCAAAAAAAATCAGTTCAAAATAGAAAAGGTTAAATTACCAAAAAAAAAATATGCTAAAAAAGAAATTAATTTGGATATTTCTGATCATAATCTTAGTTTAATTGGTAAACTTGGTATTGAAGAAAATGATAAATCTAGAAGAGGAACACTTGGTTTAGATCTAGAGTCTTTGAAAGCAATTAGAAATTATTTTTCTAAAATAAAACGTAAACCAACTGATGTAGAAATTGAAACATTAGCACAAACGTGGTCAGAGCATTGTAAACACAAAATTTTTTCAGCTAAAATTGATGATATTC
>CACDMT010000042.1 GCA_902553945.1 uncultured Alphaproteobacteria bacterium
GGGTTTTAGAGAAAGAAGAATTCTCTTATTATCATTATCAGTATTTTCTTCCTTATAAGCTTCGTTGAGTAAAGCAAGAACACCCCTCTCAACACCGGCAGATGGCTCAATAACGAAAGGAATATACCATTTCTTTTCTTCCAGATTCTGAACTGCTAATTTTGTTGTTGAGTCAGAATTTTTCATAACTTTTGACTTAATTTCAAATTCATTTTGATTTTTAGTATGAGATCCTAAATCAAAATCAGTTCTATTTGCAACACCTTCAAGCTCTTCCTCGCCATGAGGAAATAGATAATTAATATCAACCGTTCTTTTAGAATAATGAGCAAGTTCACTTTTATCAACTTCAATTTTTTTTAAATTTTCTTTTCTAATTCCTTGATCTATCCACCAATTCATTCTTTTATCTATCCAATATTCATGCCATTTATCATCTGTTCCAGGTTCTACAAAAAATTCTAGTTCCATTTGCTCAAATTCTCTTACTCTAAAAATAAAATTACGAGGAGTTATTTCATTTCTAAATGCTTTTCCCATTTGTGCAATTCCAAATGGTACTGTTCTAGAAGTAGAATCTAAAATATTTTTAAAATTAGTAAAAATTTGCTGACACGTTTCCGGTCTTAAATATGCAAAAGAAGAACCATCATCGACAGGACCAATTGCAGTTTTAAACATTAAATTAAATGGTCTTGGTTCAGTTAAATCTTTTACTTTACAATTAGACAAAAGTCCTCCTCTTGGACAGTCAATCTTTTCTAATTGATCAGCTCTAAATCTAGCTTTACAAACCTTACAATCTACTAATGGATCTGAGAAAGTATCTTCATGGCCAGAATTTTTTAATACAACTGGTGCACTCAAAATACTTGCGTCTAAACCTTCAGTATCATCACGTTCGTAAACCATAGACTTCCACCAAGCTTGTTTAAGATTATTTTTTAACTCAACACCCATTGGCCCATAATCATATAGACCTTTAATTCCACCATAAATATCATTAGATTGAAAAAGAAAACCTCTCCTCTTACAAAGAGATACTAATTCATCCATTGTTTTAGCTACCATAGCAAACCTTCTTAGAAATTAATCTTTTGGCTTATATTCTTTTGTCTTTGGGTCAATTTCTAAATCAATTACCGACTCTTTATTTACTTTATTATCACTGAATTTGTCTTGTTTTTTTTTAAAAAATTTAAATATTAATAATATGGACATTAAAATTACAAATAATATTAGGAATTTCATTATAGACCAAACCTTGATAAAATTATCTTTTCCTCAATTTTATTTAAAATATCCTCATAATTAGATACTGATGAAGAAAATCTTCTTTGTAAAAAGGATTTCTTTTGATTAATCATTTTTATTTTAACTTTTTTTCCAAATTTTTTTTCTAATATTTCTTTCAAAGATCCAATTCCGTCTGCAAGACCCAATTCAACCGATTTTTTTCCAACCCAAAATAATCCAGAAAAAATATCATCAATTTTTTCTTTATTTAATTTTGAAGCTCTTCTATTTTTTACATAATTTATAAAATTTTCATGAATTTGTTCCTGAATGTCTTTAAGTCTATCTACATCTTCTTTTTTTTCTTCACTAAAGGGATCTAAAAAACTCTTACTTTTTCCAGAAGTGTAAATTCTTCTTTCAATTCCAATCTTTTTAATTAAGTCAACAAATCCGAAACCAGGAGATATAACTCCTATAGATCCAACAACTGAATTTTCATCAATATAAATTTCATCAGCTGCACAAGCTAGCCAATATCCACCAGAAGCTGCTACATCCTCAACAAATGCTAAAACTGTTTTATTTTTCTCTTTAGATAAATTGATAATTTTTTTAGCAATAAGAGAAGATTGAGTTGGAGAACCGCCTGGTGAATTAATAACTATAGCTACTGCAGGAGATTTTTTATCAGAAAAAAGTTTTTCAATTAATTTTTCTAGATTATTTATTGATAAACCAGATCCAGTTATTCCCGACTGAGATGATATAACACCTGATAATCTTAAAGTTGGAATGGAAATATTTCTAGAAAATATTTTTTTTAACATAATATCTATTACCAAAAGTTAATGTGTTCATAAAGAGTTATGTAATCAATTATTTGTAATTTTATTTAAAAAGGTTTAAGTGCGTCAATTATGTTGATGATATTACTTAATATTAAAATAGATAATAGTAATGAATAATGTAATTCCTTTAAAAAAAGAGAGTTTGTCCTTTGGAAGACAAATAACTGAATTAACAGAATTATGTAAAGAAGATCTGATATCAGTTAATACATTAATTCTTGAAAAATTGGATAGTAATGTTCCACTTGTTCAAGAAGTAGCTAAGTATCTTATACTCTCTGGTGGTAAAAGATTAAGACCACTTTTAACTTTATCTAGTTATTACATAACTAAAAGTAAAAATTTAAAAAATAATAATTCAATGAATCACATTGGGCTTGCAGCTGCAGTAGAATTTATTCACACTGCTACACTTTTACATGACGATGTTATTGATGAAAGCAGACAAAGAAGAGGTAAGCCTACTGCTAATGAAAAATGGGAAAATAAAACTAGTGTACTAGTTGGAGACTTTCTATTCAGTAGAGCTTTCCAATTAATGACAAAGTATGGAAACACAAATACTCTTAAAATTTTAGCTGATACTAGTGTTACTATTTCAGAAGGAGAAATTTTAGAACTTGCAAATGATAAAAATTTAGAAATAAATGAAGATATTTACTTTAATGTTGTAAATGCAAAAACTGCATCATTATTTAGTGCAGCCTGCCAAGTTGGCTCTTTAAGTGCAAACGCATCTAAAGATGAAGTTAATGCTATGAAAGCTTTTGGTACTAATTTTGGAATGACTTTTCAGTTAATAGATGATGCAATTGATTATTCATCAAATAAAAAAGTTTTAGGAAAAAATACTGGTGATGATTTTAAAGAAGGTAAAATTACACTTCCAATTATTTTGGCATATGGAAGATCTAATGATAAAGAAAAAAAATTTTGGAAAAGGACTATTTCTAATCTAAATCAAGAAAAGGGAGATTTTGAATATTCTATAGACATAATAAATAAATATCAATGTATAGAAGACACAATTACTAGAGCTAATCACTTTTCAAATGTAGCAATTGACTCAATAGTTAACTTTAAAGATAGTGAATATAAAGAAAAATTAGTTCAACTTGTAAATACAAGTTTATCAAGAATTTACTAACTAATATTTCTCGTAAGATTTTACTTCAACTAATTCCGAACCAAATATTTTATTAATATTTGATTTTGCATTTGCTCTTTCATCGTTAGTAAAATATACGCTTCGTGCAAGTTTTATAAAATTTTCATCAAATTTTTTATTTCTCTCACATTCCCTTATCTCATCTTCAATTTTCCAGAGTTTAGAATTAATATCTATTAGTTCATTAAGATATTTATCAATATTGTTATAATTTACATATTTTATTAAGGTATTTTGTAAAGCGTCTAATTCTTTATTTACATAATCAATTTTTTTTGATCTTTAATATTTTTTTTCTTTATTATAAGAATTGAAATTTTATCTACCAATTCTCCTAGTGAAATAGGTGTATTAATTAACATTTTATTTTATTCTATTGTATATATCTTCGTATCTTTTTATATCATTTTCATCTAGTTCGTCACCATACCATAATTCAATAATTACTAAATTATTATGTCCATGATTAGCCATTCTATGAATAGAGCCTTTAGCAATGAAAATGTTTTCATTTTCTTTCAACTTTAATACTTTATCATTTATTGTTACTTCAGCCTCACCCTCAGCTACAATCCAATGTTCTGAGCGATGTTGATGGCTTTGTAAAGATAATACACCACCTGGTTTTACAATAATTTTTTTTAAAAGAAATTTTCTTCCAAAACTAAGTATTTCAAAGGATCCCCATGGTTTTTCTACTATAGAATTCATTATGAATGTTTGTTTATATATTATATATTTAATTTCAAAATGATAAAAATATCACCTTCAATACTCTCAGCAGATCTATTAAAAATAGAAAAAGTCGTTAAATCCCTTGATGAAAGTGGCGCTGATTACATTCACATAGATATAATGGATGGTCATTATGTTCCTAATATTACTTTTGGACCAAATATTGTGAATTCCTTAAGTAAAATTACTTCTAAAATTCTTGATGTACATTTAATGATTAAACCAGTTAAGCCATATATTAAAGAATTTATAAATTCTGGATCTAACATTATTAGTTTTCATCCTGAAGCTGATTCTAACTGTGAAGAAATAATCAATATTATTAATCAAGCAGGAATAAAAGCAGGTATCGCTATACATCCTGATGTAAACATTATGGATTTTGAATATTTATATTCTAAAGTTCACCAAATAATAGTAATGACAGTTGTTCCTGGTTTTGGTGGTCAACAATTTATGAATAGCCAAGTTAAAAAAATAAAAGATCTTTATGATTTAAGAAAAAATAAAAATTATACTTATAATATATCTGTTGATGGAGGAATAAATGATGAAACAGCAAAAATATGTATTGATAATGGTGTTGATATTCTTGCAGTGGGATCATATATTTTTTCTGAAGGTGAACAACAATACAAAAAGTTAATTAAATCATTACGTTAATGAATTGGGATAAACTTAAATCATTTTATGAAATTGCAATTTCAAGAAGTATTTCAAAAGCAAGTGCAAAATTGAATATTAGTCAATCAGCACTGAGTAGACAAATTCAAGATTTAGAATATGATTTAAAAACACCCCTATTTATAAGACATCAAAAAGGTGTGAGATTGACAGAGCAAGGGGAAAATTTATTCAATACAGTTAATCAAATAAATTTATCTATTTCTAATTTTGAAAAAAAACTATTAGATAAGAAAACTAAACCAGTAGGAAAACTAACAGTTAGTACTACTGTAGGATTTGGCTCAACATGGTTAACCCCTCGTATAAATAAATTTGTTGATCAGTTTCCAGATATTGATGTAAATTTAATAATGAGTGACGAAGAAGTAGATTTGTCATCAAGAGTAGCTGATGTTGCTGTAAGAGTAAAAAAACC
>CACDMT010000043.1 GCA_902553945.1 uncultured Alphaproteobacteria bacterium
TGATAGGAAACCAAGGTTTGTTAATAAAATAATTTATGAAGTAGCCAAAAATCCAACTTATTATAGAGCCTATAATATTGCCTAAAGATGCAAAAAATAATAATAGAAGTACATTATGCTTTTCTGACAATAAAAGTTTTACCAAATATGTTTCTGAAGCAAACGGAAAGAATGTGCCTAAAGTAAGGCAAAAAATAAATAATGAGATGTAAATCAAAGTATTTGTTATTTCTAATTAATGTTAATGATATGATACTTATCAATTTATGAACGATTTTCCAAAAGAAGAATTTGCTATTCGAATATCTAAAATTCAAGAAAATTTAGAAAAAGATAGTTTACAAGCAGTTATTATTACATCGCCATCAAATTTTAGATATTTTTCTGGATTAGATAGCAACTTTTGGGAAAGCCCAACTAGACCATGGTTTTTAGTAATTTCAAAAAAAAATTCAATAAAAGCAGTTGTTCCCTCAATTGGTATGACAGCAATAGAAAAAACTTTAATAAAAGATATAGAAGTTTGGCAATCACCTAATCCAAATGATGAAGGTGTAACTGCACTAAAAAAAATAATTAAAAGTTTCCCGAAAAATTCAAATATAGGTTTTGAGTTGGCAAATGAGACTCACTTGAGAATGAATATCCAGGATTTTATTAATATTCGAGAAGAATTATCAGATTATAATTTTGTAGATGCTAGTAAAATTATCTGGAATTTAAGAAAGATCAAATCTAGAAACGAAATTGAAAATATTACAAAGATTTGTTCTATAGCTAATAAGGTATTTGATAATTTTCCTGAAAAAATTTACGCAAATATTACTGAGCGAGAAGCCACTTCTATATTTAAAAATGAACTAATAAAAAATGGAGCTGATTATATTATGTACATGGCATGTGCATCAGGTCAGGGTGGATATGATCAAATTATATCTAACCCAACTGAGAAAAAATTAGAGAATGGTGATATTTTAATCATTGATACTGGTTCGACTTTAAATGGTTATTTTTGTGATTTTGATAGAAACTTTGGTTTTGGCAAAATAAATCAAAACTCCATTGATGCATATAAAAGATTGTGGGAAGCTACAGAATCAACATTAGAAAACATTAAACCAGGTATTAGCTGTTCAGAAATATATTACTTGCTTTCAAAAAATTTAGTATCAAAAGAAAAAAATGCAGCTAGTGTCGGTAGAATGGGACATGGACTTGGTCTGCAGTTAACTGAGCCTCCAAGTATTATGGAAAATGATAAAACTATAATTAAAGAAAATATGATTATTACCTTGGAACCATCAATTGAATTAAATAAAAATGTAATGTTAGTTCAAGAAGAAAATTTACTGATAACTAAAAATGGTTATAAACTGTTAAGTACTAGAACTCCTGAAAAATTGCCTATTGTAAGTTAGTTAAATTATTGATTCAATTTTTGGCATTAACCTAATAAGTTCCTTAGTATAAGAATGTTCTGGGTTATTAAATAATTCTTCAGTATTTTTAGTTTCACATAAAATTCCATTCTTAAGAACAATAATTCTATTACACATTTGTCTAATTACAGGTAGATCATGACTAATGAATAACATAGTAAGATGCAACTCATCTTGAATATCTTTTAAAAGATTCAATATTTGTGCTTGGATACTTACATCTAATGCAGATGTAGGTTCATCACATATTAATAACCGAGGTCTTGTAGCCAAAGCTCTTGCAATAGAAATTCTTTGTCTCTGACCACCAGAAAATTCATGAGGGTAGCGATCTAAAGATTGTCTTGTCATTCCAACAATGTCAATTAAGTCATATACATTTTGATTAAGTTCTAGATTACTAATTTTTTTTTGAAAAAATTTGATTGGTTCAGATATTATATCTTTTACCTTAAATCTTGGATTCAATGATGAATAAGGATCTTGAAATATCATCTGAATTTGTCCTCTACTTTTGTCAATCTGATATTTTCTTTTTGCATTATATAATGACAAGTCATTATAAAAAATTTCACCCTTATTAGGTTTCACCAAACCTGTAATTATTTTTGCAATAGTAGATTTTCCTGAACCAGACTCGCCTACTAATCCTAGAGTTTCACCTTCAAATAATTCAAATGATACATTATCAACTGCTTTAACAACTTTATTGATTGATTGATTTTTTGATCCAAAAGAAAATTTGCTTGAAAGTAACTTATCATCAAATATTTTAGTAACATTATTTATTTTCAATAATTTTTGATTCTTGTTTTCTCTTATACCCCATGATTTAATGATATTTTTTGTTAAATTTTTAGAGTCTGAAGTAATTTCTTTACCTTCAGGGCTTATCAATTTAAATCTTTCAATTTTTTTATTAGTTGGTGGTACAGAAATTACTAAACTTTTAGCTTCGTTAGATTTTGGATTTGTTAATAACTCTTTTGTATCTCCTTGTTCAACAATAAGTCCGTGTCTCATTACAATAACTTTGTTAGTTGTCTCCGCAATTACACCCATATCATGAGTAATTATAATAACACCTAAATTTCTTTTTTTAGTAAGATCTTTTAGCAATTCTAAAATTTGATACTGAATACTAACATCTAAGGCGGTTGTAGGTTCATCAGCGATAATTAAATCTGGTTCACAACTTATTGCCAAAGCAATAACGACTCTCTGTCGCATTCCTCCACTAAATTGGTGTGGGTAGTCTTCTATTCTTTTTTCAGCATTTTCTATTCCGACTTCTTTTAATAATTGAATAGATTTATTAAGTGCATTTTTATAACTTAAATTTAAATGTGTTTGAATTGTTTCAATTAATTGATCTTTAATTTTAAAAAGTGGATTTAATGATGTTTGTGGATCCTGAAATACAAATCCAATTTTCCTTCCTCTGAATTTTTGGATAACTTCTTCATTATCTCTTAATTCATCATTATCTATTTTTATCGAACCTTCCGTAATTTCTCCTGGAGGATCGATTAAATCTATTATTGCATTAGCTATAGTAGATTTTCCAGAGCCAGACTCACCTACTATTCCTAGAATTTCTCCTCTTTCCAATTTAAATTCAACATTTTTACTTGCAACAATTGTTTCTTTTCTTGTCGGGTAACTAATATTTAAATTTTTAACTTCTAAAAAACTCATCTTTTTTTCAATTTTGGATTAAGTGCATCTCTCATCCAATCCCCTAAAAGATTAATAGATAAAGCTAAAACTATTAAAAAGATTGCTGGAAAGAATGTTATCCACCATTCACCTGAAAATAAAAAATTATTTCCAAATCTAATTAATGTTCCTAAAGATGGTGTTGTAGGTGGAACACCGACACCTAAAAAACTTAGTGTTGACTCAGTTATAATTGCAAGTGCCAACCCTATTGTAGCAATTACAAGTATAGGTCTAAGTATATTTGGTAAAATATGTTTAAACATAATTAAAATATTAGACAGTCCTATAATTCTTGAGGCAGATACGTATTCTTTATTTTTTTCAACTAATGTTGAAGCTCTAGAAACTCGAGCAAACTGTGGCCACTCAGATATGCCTATAGCAAAAATTAAAACATAAATTGCCATTTCATCATGCATAGATTGTGAAATAATAGCTCTTGCAATACCATCTACTAACAATGCCATTAAAATACTTGGAATTGTTAGTTGAACATCTGTGAGCCTCATAACAATAATTTCATATCTACCACCTATATAACCTGCGGTAATGCCAAGAAATACACCAAGAATCATTGCAAAAATTATTGAGGCAAAACCCACAATTAAAGAAATTCTGGAGCCATAAATCATAGTTGAAAACATGTCTCTTCCTTGTTGATCTGTGCCTAAAATAAAACTTGAGCTACCTCCTTCAGACCATATTGGTGGTGTAAAAGCATCCATTAATGAAACTGATGCTGGATCAAACGGGTTATAAGGTGCAACAATTCCTGCAAAAACCGAGCAAATTAAAATAATAAAAAAAATAGTAAAAGATATAACGGCAATTTTCGAATTAAAAAAACTATAGCCAATATCTGTATCGTATATCTTATAATATGTTTTTATTAACATTTTAACTTGTCTCTTCTTTCAATCTAATTCTTGGATCAATAAAATAATATGTAATATCAACAATAAAATTTATCATTACAAAAATAAAGGCAACCATAATCATGTAGGCTGACATAATTGGAATATCAACAAAATATACAGCCTTAATAAATAATGAACCCATACCCGGCCATTGAAAAACAGTTTCTGTAATAATAGAGAATGCAATTAATGTACCAATGTTTATACCTGTAATAGTAATAACTGGAATTAATCCGTTTTTAAGAGCATGTTTATAGTTAACAATATTTCTTTTTATTCCTCTAGCTTTTGCAAATTTTATATAATCTGTTTGAAGAATTTCCATCATTTCTGCACGGACTAATCTAATGACGTATGTCATTTGAAATAAACTCAAAGTTACTGATGGTAATATTAATGCCTTTAAACCAGAAGTTGTAAGAAATCCTGTAGTCCAAAAACCTAATTCAGTAACTTCACCTCGTCCAAATGAAGGTAAAACTCCTAATATTACAGAAAATAAATAAATTAGCATTATACCTATTATGAAAGTTGGAAGAGAAACTCCTGCAAGTGAAATAACAAGAATGACATTAGAGATAAAACTATCTCGATGAATACCTGTGTAAACTCCTAAAATTACACCTGTTATTATTGCTATTAAAGCAGATACAAATACTAATTCTAATGTAGCAGGCATTCTTTCAGCAATTAAATCAGAAACTTCTCTTTTTAATTGATAGGAAATACCAAAATCACCTTGAATAACATTTCCTAAAAATCGTGTGAATTGTATATAAACAGGATCATTTAA
>CACDMT010000044.1 GCA_902553945.1 uncultured Alphaproteobacteria bacterium
ATTTCCAGCAGCAATGTCGGATACATATAATAACCCAGCAAGTCTTCTAATTAAACTTGACTCATAGTCATGTACTTCTCCATCTGCTAATACTATTTCCCATAGTGTTTCTATTAGGAGTGTTTTTTTTTCGATTGAGAACTCTTTATTTATCTTTGATGTATAATAATGCAATGATTTTGAGTTATTTCTATTCTTTATAGCATTATCAAGTGAAATTTTTATTTCATTTGCATCTTCGCCAAAAGAATTATTTAACACAGAATATATTTTATCCACTTCATCTTGATCAACAACTCCATCTGTATTTGCTGCTTCAATCATCAATCCACATAGTATATCTAGATTAGTATTTTGATCTTTATTTGTATTATCAATATTTTGTTCGAAGATTTTTTTAAGAGATTTTAACAAAGCTAACCTTTTTTTAATTATCCCTTAAAGAAGTTTTTCTAAAACTGCAAAGGGAGAATTTGGATCTGACTTTACTATTGTTTTTTTCTTAGTTTTTTTCATATTATTTTTAATTTTCTTAATATTTCTTACATTTGAATTTTTTTTAACTGTTTTAAAGAAATATATTTTTTTTGTATCTGATAAACTAACACATTCATAGTCACAAAATAATAAAATGTCTTTTAATTGATCACTATTACATCCAATAGGATTCATCAATTCAGAAGATTCTAAAAAAGGTCCATACTTTATTTTTTTTCTGGCAATGAAAAAAATTTTTTCAAAAACGTCAAGCCTGAAAGCAAACTTATTTATACATTTATAGCCAATAGATTGCCAGTAGCTTTCTGGCATTTTAATTGGTGATGTAAAAGAAACTCTTCCATCTTTAGGAAGTGGTAAGTTTTCTTTGATTTTAAATTCATTGTATATCAGCCAAAGTAACGCCTTTAATTCTATTTGTTTCTTTTTTAAAAGTTTAGGCATAAAAAAATATCTTGCTCCAATTCTTATTCCAAATTTAGATAATTTAGATTTGTCGTCACTTGTCATATCTTTTAAATATTCTTTGAAATCTTCAACTGGAAACAATCCAAGATTTTCAAAACAATTAAAAGTTATAGCCCTTATTTTTGAGCTTATATCTTCATCAATTTTGTCTTTTATTGGACTTAATAAAGATGAAATTTCTTTATCTAGCCAATTTTGTAATTTTGCTGATATGAGTAATTTTTTTTCGGAAGATAAAAATTCAGAATTGTATGATTCTACTAATGGACTATAAATTTTAGAACCCTTTGTTACAATTCCTACAGCTTCATCACCCCAATATAATTTTATATCTTTATCAAATTGAATCTTTGAAATATCGCCAAAAGAAATTGACTCTTCAGGGGCATTTATAAAATTTGAAACTTTTTCTTCAATCATATTTCTTATAAATTTTTTAACATGAGTAAATGAAAAAAGTGAATGAGAAAATGAGTTTTTGTTAAGTTTAATATCAAAGCCATGTATAAAACCATATTTAATTCCATCAAGAATTACTTCATTATTTGAATTTATCTCAATTTTTTCAATATTTTCTTTATCATAAGAATCTAAAAAATATCTTGATGAAGAGTCTACAAATTTATTTGTTAGTCCTTTATGTAAATTATCTGATAAATTGTTCTCTATTTTTTGAGTTTTTTCTTGCCAATATATAGGATTATCCAACCACTTATGATGGTTTGATATATATGTCCAAGTTCTTATTTGTGAAATTTTAATAGAAAGCTCTGGAATACCTCCTATAAAATTTTCTAATTTTGAAATTTTGTTATTAAGCCAGTCTTCAGGAATTTTATAATTATTTTTTAGAAGAATTAAAAATAAATTTTTTAGAAAATTAATATAATTATCATTAAATATTTTTTCAAAATCAGGCACTTGGGATATTTGCCATAACAATTTGATGTTTACTGGACTTGTGAGATAATATTTTATATCCTTATCATCAGCTAAAGTTTTAAAATTAATTTCATCTATTGCATTTTTTTTATGAATGAACAAGTTAGTGATTGGAAATTGTTTTAAAGAACTAATTACAGATTTAACTGAAGTAAAATTAACATCTGAATTTCTCCAGTAAATTTTTTGTATTTGTTCGAATTTATGATTTTCAACTGATTGTATAATCATTGGATCCACTGACCCTACTTCTTTTATAAAACTAAATGTCCCATCCTTTTTATATCGACCAGCCCTACCCGCTATTTGTCCTATTTCATTAGGAAGTAAATTTCTGTTATATCTTCCATCAAACTTCTCTAATGTAGAAAAACTAACATGATTTATATTTAGATTTAAACCCATTCCAATAGCATCTGTTGCAACTAGATAATCAACTTTATTATTTTCATACATCTCCACTTGAGCATTTCTTGTTCTTGGACTTAATGATCCTAAAACGACAGCTGCACCACCTTTATGTATTCTAAGATTTTCTGCAATTTCATAAACTTTGTTTATGTTAAATGCTATAATTGCAGACCGAGGCTTTAATTTAGAAAAGTTTTGTTTTGGAAGATAAGATAAATTTGAAAAACGATTTTGCTGCTGAATATTTATTTTTGGGAAAAGTTTTTTCAAAACATCACTTATAGTCATTGAGCCTAAAAATATTGTCTCATAAGTTCCTCTAAGATTGAGAAGTCTATCTGTAAATATATGACCTCTTTCATAATCTGCTGCTAGCTGAATTTCATCTATGATTACACAATCTACAACTTTATTTGTTGGTATGGATTCAACTGTACAAAAAAAATACTTTGATTCTTTAGGTAATATTTTTTCTTCACCCGTTATTAATGCTACATTTTGTAAGCCTAGAAGTTTTACTGCTTTGTCATAATTTTCTCTAGCTAATAATCTTAAAGGAAAACCAAATATACCTGATGAATAATTTAGTAATTTTTCAAATGCAATATAAGTTTTTCCAGTGTTTGTGGGTCCAAGAATAGCTAATAAGTTTTCATCTTCATTGAACATTATAATTATGCAGCTTTTGAAATAATTTTATTAAGTACATAATTTAAAATTCCTCCCGCTTTATAATATTCAAGTTCTTTTCTTGTATCAATTCTACATTTTAATTTTAAAGATATAGTTTGATTTGAAATTATATTACAATTAAGTATCATATTTGGCTCTAAATCTTTTATACCAGTAATTGAAAGTTTCTCGTCTCCTCTAATTTTAAGTTGATTTCTGTTTTCATTATTCATAAATTCTAATGGTAATACACCCATACCTATTAAGTTTGATCGATGAATTCTTTCAAAGCTCTCAGCTATTACAACTTTAATACCTAATAATTTAGTTCCTTTTGCTGCCCAATCTCTTGAGGAACCAGTCCCATATTCTTTACCAGCAATTACAACTGTATCAATGTTATTTTTGATATATTCCTGTGATGCGTCATAAATTGACATAGTTTTATTTGATACAAAAGATTTTGTTATGCCACCTTCAGTAGTAGGTAATATTTCATTTTTAATTCGAATATTTGCAAATGTACCTCTCATCATAATTTCATGATTGCCTCTTCGTGAACCATAAGAGTTAAAATTTTTTGAATTAATTTGTCTATTAGTTAAATATGAGCCTGCTGGACTATCTTCCTTTATATTTCCTGCTGGTGAAATGTGATCTGTTGTAACACTATCTCCTAATAAGGCTAATATTCTTGCATTTTTAATATCTTTTAATTCCATAGAATTGTTTAAATCAAAAAAAGGAGGGTGCTTTATATATGTGCTACTACTATTCCAATCATAAGTCATTTTTTTAGAGCTTTTTATTGACTTCCAATTTTCATCACCCTCATAAATTTCTTCGTATCTTTGAGTAAACATTTTTGGAGTCAAAGAAGTTTCCAATAAATCATTTATTTCTTTATTAGATGGCCATAAGTCCTTTAGAAAAATATCTTTTCCATTTTTAGATTTTCCTAGAGGTTCACTTGTTAAATTTATATTTATATTACCTGCTATAGCGTATGCAACTACTAATGGTGGTGATGCTAGAAAGTTTGCCTTAACTTCTTGATGAACTCGTCCTTCAAAATTTCTGTTACCTGATAAAACTGAACAAACCGTTAAATTTTTTTCATTAATTTCATTAGATATCCATTCATCCAATGGGCCAGAATTACCGATACAGGTTGTACATCCATAGCCAACTAAATTAAAACCCAATTGATTTAAATATTCAGTTAATCCAGCTTTATCTAAATAGTCACTTACAACTTTACTTCCAGGTGCTAAACTGGTTTTTACCCATGGTCTTACATTTATCCCTAACTTAACTGCTTTTTTTGCAACTAATCCTGCCGCTATCAT
>CACDMT010000045.1 GCA_902553945.1 uncultured Alphaproteobacteria bacterium
TTTCCCAAAGTAAGTCCATCATTGTATTTGCAAAATCAGATTTTATGTAAACTTCAAATGCTAATTCACCTGAAAAACTAATTCTAGCAATTCTACATGGAATTTTTCCTTTTAAGAAAGTTGATATCACTCCCATAAAAGATAAATTTTCATTTGTTATCAAAGAAGGATCTTCAACACAATCATTAAGAACCTCTCGTGATTTAGGACCTGCAACTGCAGCACCTGCCCATTGTTCAGAAACACTAGTTACATTTACTTTTAGATTTGTCCATCTAGTTTGTAATAATTCCTCTAACCATGCCATTACTTTTGCAGCTGCGGCAGTAGAAGTAGTCATAAAATATTCATTTTCTGATAAACGCCAAGATGTGCCATCATCCATAACAATACCATCATCTCTTAGCATGATGCCGTACCTAGCTTTTCCTACTTGTAGTTTAGCAAAAGCATTTGAGTATATCCTATTTAAAAATTCTGTTGCGTCTGGTCCCTGTACTGCAATTTTTCCTAATGAAGTTACATCACAAATACCTACTGTCTTTCTTACAACTGTCGCTTCTCTAATATATGAGTCACTGAGCGTTTCATTTTGTTTTGGATAGTACCAAGGACGTTGATACAAACCAACTTCAATCATCTTTGCACCATGATCAATATTCCATTGATGCATAGGAGTAACTCTTAATGGTCTAAAATGTTTACCAACATTCCTACCACTTAAAGCGCCAACAGGTACTGGGGTATAAGGTGGTCTAAATACGGTTGTTCCTACTTCAGGAATTTCTTTATTTAAAAGATCTGCCATTAAAGATAACCCAATAATGTTTCCCATTTTTCCTTGATCATTAGCCATACCTAGAGTTGTATATCTCTTAAGATGTTCTACTGAAATAAAACCTTCACGATGAGCTAATCTTACATCATCAGCTGTCACATCATGTTGATAATCTACAAAACTTTTTGAACGTGATTTTTTATATTTTACTTCATAAAGAGGTTTAATTGGGTTTTTCCATCCACCAGGTTTAGGAAAAAAATAATTTGTTTTAGATATACCTAAACGATTTAACGCATCGGTAGCACCTGCAACCCCCGACGCAATACAATCGTCTTTATTCCATAATCCTCTAGAAGAACCAATCATCGTAATATTTTCTTTCGTATCATTTGGAATAAAACATGCATTTTCTCGATCCCATTTAGGTTTTACACCTCTATGCGATAATAAATGCACTGCAGGAGACCACCCTCCAGATAAAAGAACTTGGTCACAGTTAATTGTATCAACTTTATTAATATTTTCACTTTTTGAGATATCTAAGCTATCAATTTTTTTTCTTCCATTTATATTATAAGGAACAAAACCTTTTCTAATTTCGAAATTTTTATTTGAATTAACTTCAATATTAGTTCTTGAGTCTAAAACTGTTACATTTGCTCCAGCTTCTGATAATTCACTAGCAGTTTCGTATACAGAGTCATTATTAGTAGCTATTACAATATCTTCTCCAGTTAGTACTCCGTACCTATTTAAATAATGCTTAGAGGCATTTACTGTCATTACTCCTGGTATATCATTGTTGTTAAATGCGATGTGTCTTTCCAATGCACCTGATCCAACAATTATGTGTTTTGCTCTAATTGTCCAAAATCGCTGACGCGGAAGTATGCTTTCTAGAATTGATAAATGATCAGTTACTCTTTCTAACAAACCAACAACACAATTATCGTAAAGACCAAAAGCTGTAGTCCTAGTCATTATCTTAACTCCTAAGCTTTGAAGTTGATTAGAAATGTTAGTGCTTGAAAAATCATTTTCTGATAGTTGATTTCCACCAACTACACTATCTTGCTCAACTAAGATAACATCTAATTTTTTCTCAGCAGCTTCTATAGCTGCTGCAACACCAGAGGGTCCAGAACCAACTACAATTACATCACAAAAATCATGAGCATGTTCATAGGAATCAGGATCAGGCAACCTTGAAGCGCTACCCATACCAGCTGCCTTTCTAATTAGTTTTTCAAAAAACATCCAAATTGTAGTGCCCTTACCCCATTCGAAAGGCGGTATACCCATGAAAGTTTTATAATAAAAACCTGCAGCGAAGAATCTGCCAATATAATTATTTATACCACCCAAATCAAAATTTACATTTGGAAATGCATTCTGACCACTTGCTTTCAAGCCTTCATATAGCTCTTGTGTAGTTGCCCTAACATTTGGGTCTCTTCTATCTTTAGAACCAATTGTAACTAATGCTCCAGATTCTTCCACACCGCTTGAAAATATTCCTCTTGGCCTATGATATTTAAAACTTCTTCCAACAATACCAATATTATTTGCTAGGAGAGCAGATGAAAGTGAGTCTCCTTCAAAACCGCTGAGTTTTTTATTGTCCCAAGTAAAATTTAGAGTTTTATCTCTGTTGATTTTGCCAAGGTTATTTAATCTCTTAGATTTCATTTATTATTTTCAACTACTTTCTGTAAATCAGGATGACATGGTTTAACACTTTTTATTTCATGCGTTACTGTTGAACGTTCAACTTCAAGCCACATTCTACATCCATTGGAATGATGCCATGTTTCTAATTGAAAACCTCTAACATTTTTTCTAAAAAATATAGCTTGCGTCCATTCTTTTTCAGATGACTCTAAAGAAGGGTATTTAATTGAAGCATCTCCTCCATAGCTAAACTCACTATGATCTCTCTCTCCACAATATGGACAATTTATTCTAATCATTTATCCGTGTAATTTAGGATCAGGGCCAGCACCACGCTCATCAATGTTAATGCCTTTCTCAAATCTCTCAAGATTATGGTTATGAACATAGTTATGTGGGTTTTCATTTGCAATTAAATCTGCAAAGTACCACCCTGAGGCAGGACTTGCTTTAAATCCTCCATAATTCCATCCAGCATTTAGATAAAGATTTGAAATTGGAGTTTTACAAATAAAAAAAGATCCATCCATGGTCATATCCATTACCCCTGCCCAATGTCTTAATAAACGTATTCGACCTAAACATGGAAGTATTGCCATTGCTGCCTCCGCAGAGTCTTGAACCATAGGAAGATTTCCTCTCTGTGCATAGGATTTATACCAATCAAGATCACCTCCAAAAACCATACTACCTTTGTCTGATTGAGATATATAAAAATGAGCTCCTCCAACTCCATAAACAACTACTTGATCTAATAGAGGTTTAACTGACTCAGTTACAAATGCCTGTAGTTTGTGAGATTCAATTGGTAAATTTCCTAGTTCAGCCATTTGCCATAATAAAGAAGTATTTCCAGCTACAGCAAATCCAACTTTTTTAGCCTTTATTGTTCCTCTGGAAGTTTGAATACTTTCGATATTTCCATTTTTTCTGGTTATCCCTGTAACTTCACAGTTTTGAATAATATCTACTCCTAAATGATCAGCCGCCCTTGCATATCCCCAGGCAACCGCATCATGTCTTGCATTTCCAGCGCGCCTTTGAACTGCTGCACCTAAAATTGGAAATCTGGAGTCATCATAATTTAAATGAGGAATTTTTTTCTTTAATTTTTTTAAATCCCAAAGTTCTGCATCAGTACCATGAAGTCTCATTATGTTATATCTTCTTGCAGCAGAATCTTTTGCACCAGGGCTATGAAATAATGATACGTGAGCTCTTTGACTAAACATTACATTGTAATTTAATTCATGACTTAAATTCTCCCAAAGCTTTAACGAATGTTCATAAAATTCATGGTTACCTGGCATCATATAATTCGAACGTACAATTGTTGTATTACGACCAGCATTACCTCCTCCAATCCATCCTTTTTCTAAAACTGCTACATTTTTAATATTATGGTTTTTTGCAAGATAGAATGCCGTTGCTAAACCATGCAAACCGCCACCAATAATTATAACATCGTAATTATTTTTGGGTTCAGGATCTCTCCACTGCCTGGACCAGCCAGATTGTCCATTCAAGCCATTCTTAATTACATTCCATGCGTTAAATCTAGTCATATTATGTATTATATTCTAGTATACTTCCTATTAAATCATCAAAATAAAATGTTTCTATTAATGAAACAAGTGTTATTTAATCGCAGTTTTCTATAAATCTGGCCAG
>CACDMT010000046.1 GCA_902553945.1 uncultured Alphaproteobacteria bacterium
GATCTCATATCTTTTTTTTTCCCCACCTGAAAATCCAGTATTTACTGATCTTTTTAGCATTTCATTATTAATGCCTAAAATTTCTGCTTTTCTTCTTAATAATTTTACAAACTCAAGATTATCAATTTCTTTTTCATTATTATTTTTTCTTTTTGAGTTAATAGCTGAATGAAGAAATGGTGTTATATTAACTCCTGGAATTTCAACAGGGTATTGAAAGGCTAAAAATAGCCCTTCTTGAGCTCTTTCTTCAATATTCAAGTCAAAGAGTTCTTTATTTTTAAATTTAATATTTCCTGAAGTAATTTCATAATCCTCTTTTCCAGCTAATACATTTGCAAGTGTACTTTTCCCAGAACCATTTGGACCCATTATTGCGTGAACTTCTCCAGAGTCTATTTTTAAATTTAATTTTTTTAAGATTAACTTATTTTCAATTTTTACAGAAAGATCTTTAATTTCTAAAAACATTATCCAACACTTCCTTCTAAAGAGATTGAAACGAGTTTTTGAGCTTCAACAGCAAATTCCATAGGTAATTCCTGAAGTACTTGTTTACAAAAACCATTTACTATTAAAGAAACTGCTTCTTCATGATTTAATCCTCTTTGTCTACAATAGTACAGCTGATCTTCATTAATTTTTGAGGTTGATGCTTCATGTTCAATAGTAGCTGTATTATTTTTGGAGTCAATATAAGGCACAGTGTGTGCACCACATTTATTTCCAACTAAAAGTGAATCACATTGAGTATAATTTCTAGCTTTATGTGCTTTTTTAAGAAATGAAACATTGCCTCTGTATGTGTTTTGAGAATTTCCTAAAGATATTCCTTTGGATATAATTTTGCTTTTTGTATTCTTTCCAATATGTGTCATCTTTGTACCAGTATCAGCTTGTTGAAAATTATTAGTAATTGCTACTGAGTAAAATTCTCCAATTGAATTATCACCCTTTAAAATACAACTTGGATATTTCCATGTAATTGAGGATCCTGTTTCAACTTGAGTCCAAGATATTTTACTATTATTTCCTGCACACAAACCTCTTTTAGTAACAAAATTATAAATTCCACCTTTACCATCTTCATCACCAGGATACCAATTTTGAACAGTTGAATATTTTATTTCAGCATTCTTCAAAGCTATTAATTCTACATTTGCGGCATGAAGTTGGTTGGAGTCTCTTTTTGGAGCAGTACAACCTTCTAAATAACTAACATAACTTCCTTCATCAGCAATTATTAAAGTTCTTTCGAATTGCCCAGTTTCTTCAGAATTAATTCTAAAGTAAGTTGATAGTTCCATTGGGCATTTAACATTCTTAGGTATATAAACGAAGGATCCATCAGTAAAAACTGCTGAATTTAAAGCAGAGTAAGAATGGTCACCAGGTGGTATGACAGAACCTAAATATTTTTTTATAAGATCTGGATGATTCTGAATAGCTTCTCCAATTGAACAAAAGATAATACCTAATTTTTCTAGTTCACCCTTGTAAGTTGTTGCAACTGAAACACTATCAAAAACCACATCAACAGCAACTCCTGCAAGAACTTTCTGTTCTTCGAGAGGGATACCTAACTTATTATATGTTTCAATTAATTTAGGATCTACTTCACTGAGATCTTTTGGTTTTTTATCAAATCCTTTTGGCGCTGAGTAATAATAAATATCTTGATAATTTATTTTTGGAAAATTTAAATTTGCCCAATTTGGATCATTCATTTTTTTCCATTTAGAATATGCTTTTAATCTCCATTCTAGCATCCACTGAGGTTCATTTTTTTTTCTAGATATGAATTTAATAGTTTCTTCGTTAAGACCTTTGATGGGTTTTTCTGAATCTATTTCTGTAACAAATCCATACTTGTATTTGTTTTTACTAAGATTATCTAAAGTTTCGTGGGTATCTGAATTCACATAATATCATCTAATTCAAAATTAAAAAAAATCCAGATATTTCAACAAAATTTAAGCAAATTTAGAATAGATTATAAAAATATTTAAATAATCCATCCCCCACCTAATAATTGGTCATTTTTATAAAAAACGCAAGCTTGACCAGGTGAAGTGCCATCAATACCTCTATCAAATATAAAAGTGCCTTTATTATCATCAATATTTAAAACCCCAGGCAAGTCCTCTTGTGTTGATCTAATTTTTGCTGAACACGCTAAGTTTTTTGGATTAATTGCCCCACCTAACCAATTAATATTTTTAAATTTTATTGTATTTTGCTTTAAATTTTCTCTTGAGCCCACAATTATAGAATTATTTTTTTTATCTATTTCTATAACATAAAGTGCTTGCTTGTTACCGCTCATTCCTGTTCCTTTTCTCTGTCCAATTGTATAATTTGCAATACCATCATGCTTGCCTAAAATTTTTCCATCTTTATTATATATATTTCCTTCTCTATTAATATTTGGGTTAAGATTGTTTATTAAATTCCTATATGAGTCAGAAGTTACAAAGCAAATATCTTGACTATCTGGTTTTGAGCTTATCTCTAAATTATACTTTTCAGCTAATAATCTTATCTCACTTTTCTCATAGTTTCCAAGAGGAAATCGAACATAATTTAATTGCTCTTTTAGAGTTGCAAAAAGAAAAAAACTTTGATCTTTTTTTAAATCTTTGGCTTTATATAAGCTTGCATCATTTAGAGATCCAAGCCTTCTAGCATAGTGTCCTGTTACAAGAGTATCTGCACCAATTTTAATTGACTCTTGCAATAAGTCTCTAAATTTTACTGTTTGATTACATTTAACACATGGTAATGGAGTTTCTCCATTCGAATAAGAATCAACAAAATTATTAATAACTCCATCAAAAAATTTATTTTGATAATCAAGAGTTAAATGTTTAAAATTATTTTGATTTGCAACTTTTTGTGCGTCTTGAATGTCAATACCTGCGCAACATGTTTTATTTTTTGATACATTTGAACTATTATATAATTTTAAAGTAATGCCAATTACATCATAACCCTCATTTTTTAACATAACAGCTGCAACAGAACTATCTACACCTCCAGACATAGCTACAACAACTTTTGTGTCTTTTTCAGACTTATTAAAACCAAGAGAATTCATAAAAATACAATATCTATATTTACAAAATCATATAACTTCAATATTAGCATTATCATATGGTTGACTTATTGATTCCTGGCCCAGAAGGTAAAATTGAAGCAAAATATACACATAACGCCGATAATGACTCTCCTATAGTGCTTATATTGCATCCAGACCCATCAAAAGGTGGGACTATGAATACAAAAATAGTATTTAAGCTTTATAAACTTTTTATCAACAATGGTTTTTCTACAATAAGGTTTAATTTTAGAGGTGTTGGAAAGAGCGAAGGCATTTATGATGATGGAGAAGGTGAATTAAGTGATGCAGCATGTGTATTAGACTGGATACAGCAATATAACACAAACTCTAAAATTTGTTGGGTAGCTGGTTTTTCATTTGGTGCTTGGATAG
>CACDMT010000047.1 GCA_902553945.1 uncultured Alphaproteobacteria bacterium
TATTCATTCATAGAAAATGATAGTATAAGGCCTGTAAAACCGAGAGCGGTTATCAAAATAAAATTTATACGATCAACAGAAATCCACCAATTTTGAAAATATTTCATTTAATTTTTAATTCCTTTTTAATGTAATTATTAAATAAATTACCTCTTTCCTCAAAATTTTTAAATTGGTCGTATGAACTACATGCTGGTGTAAATAGAATAATTGATTTAATTTTTACAAATTTTAAATCATTAGATAATTCTTTAATAACGTTTTTTAAAAATTTAAATTTTTTTGTTTTAATTTTATTTTTAATTTTATTTTGAATTAAAGATGCAGACTTTCCATATATATATGAGCAAATTATTTTCGATTTATACTTATTTATTATATCAAAATTTTTTTCTTTAGCTATACCTCCAAGAATTAAATAAACTTTTTCATAATTATCTAATAAAGTTATTGTAGAGTTTAAGTTCGTTGATTTGCTATTATTTACAATCAAATATTTTTTATTATCGCAGATAATTTGAGATCTAAAAGGAAGACCTCTAAAAGTTGATATAACCTGGAAAAAATATTTTTCAGATATTTTTAAAATTTTTGAACAGATATATAAAATAATGATATTTTGTAGATTAAAGCTTCCATTAAGATTTTTCGATATATTTTTTAAATATATATTTTTATTTTTGTAAAAATAATTATCTTTAATTAATTTTTCATTAATAAATATATTGGCATCTGGGTTTAAAGTTGAAAAACTTATTTTTGTTAAATTATCTTTTTTATAAAATATTTTTTTTGAATATTTGTCATCAATTGAAATTAAATTATATCCAGAATTTGATATTATTTTTTTTTTTTGATTTACATAATCTGAAATATTTATATATCTATCAGTATGATCATTAGAAATATTTGTTATTACTGATATATGTGAATTAAAATTATTTATCGTCTCTAATTGAAAAGAGCTTAATTCAATTACATGGTATTTGTATTTTTTTTTCTTTATTAATGAATTACATAATGGCTCGCCTATATTTCCTCCCACAAATGTATCGAATTTTTTTTTCTTTAGTAAATCTCCTATTAACTTAGTTGATGTAGATTTGCCATTAGTTCCAGTTATTGATACAATTTTCTCATTAGTTATATTTGAAAAATATAAATTGAGATCTCTTTTTAATTTATTTCTTTTATTTTTTATTTGAAATTTTTCTTGTCTTATAGTTATTCCAGGTGAGACATAAATATTTTTAAAATTATTCAAATTTTTTTTTAGAGGTTTTATAAATATATTTTCTTTATAAATTTTTTTTAATTTATTACGTATCTCTTTATTATCATCCCAAAGTCTATAATTTTTTTTATATTTTTTTAATAATTTAATTAATGATATTCCTGTTTTATTAAGCCCATATATAAATTCCATTTTATCTTATTCTTAAAGTAGCTAAACCAATAAGCGCAAGAACTATTGTAATTATCCAAAATCTTATTACAATTGTTGACTCTGGCCATCCTTTTTTTTCAAAATGGTGATGAAGAGGAGCCATCAAGAATACTCTTTTACCAGTTAATTTATAAATCAAAACTTGAATAATAACTGAAAATGTTTCCAAAACAAAAAGACCTCCAATAATAGCTAAAAGAATTTCATGTTTACACATAATAGCAACAGAACCTAGTGAGCTACCTAAAGCAAGAGATCCCGTATCGCCCATAAATACTTTAGCCGGTGGCGCATTAAACCATAAAAAACCCAAAGCAGCTCCAATAAGTGATCCACAAAAAACAGCTAATTCTCCTGAACCTGGAATATAATTTATTAGTAAATATTTTGAAAATAATGAATTACCAGAAACATAAACTATAAAAGCAAAGGACATTGCAACTATCATTATAGGAACTATAGCTAACCCATCCAAACCATCAGTAAGATTAACGGCATTTGCAGATCCAATAATAATAAAAATCGCAATAAAGAAATAAAATATTCCAAAATCAATTATTAAATTTTTAAAAAATGGAAAGGCCATTGCATTACTTATGCTTGGTGATAGATTTTTAGTTATTAAATAAGTAATAATTAAGCTAAAAAAAATCTGAAATATAATTCTTATTCTGGAAGATAGTCCAATTGTTGAATTAGTTTTAATTTTTTTATAATCGTCAAAAAAACCTATTAAACCAAAACTAGTAATAGTAATTAATGCAATCCATACAAAGTTATTTTTTAGATCAGACCATAAAAGACAAGAAACTAAAACACTTAATATAATTAAAAGACCTCCCATTGTTGGAGTACCTGCCTTTTGAATAATATGAGACTCAGGACCATCTTTTCTTATTGGTTGTCCAGATGGTTGAATTTTTGATAATTTTTGAATTATAAATTCTCCAAAAATTAAAGAAAAAAATAAAGCAGTTAATATAGCTGCACCAGATCTAAATGTTATATAATTAAAAATATTTAGAAAACTAAAAACAATCTGATATTCATTAGCTAAGTATTTTATCAACTTTTACCATCTTTCTTTTTTAGAATTTCATTAGTAAATTTGTTTACTTCTGTTAAATTTGAACACTTAGACAAAATAATGTCATTATTATGAATATTATTTTTTATGTAATGCATTATTTGAATTTTATTTTTAGCAAGAACATATTCGTTATTACATTTAGATATTTTACTTATAGTTCTTATAAAGATTTCGCCACATAAAATAATTTTTTTAAAATGATACTTTTCTATTTTTTTTAATAATTTTAGATGAATTTTATATGAATCCTTTCCTAATTCATTCATATCTCCTAATATTAGTATTTTTTTATTTGAAGATATATTTAGATTATCAAAGTATTTGATAGATTGTAACATTGTATCAGGATTTGCATTATATGACTCATCAATAAGTTTAAATTTTTTTTTATAAATTAGTATTGTATGAGTTAAGCCACGACCATTTACAGGCTTAAGATATTTAATATTTTTAATTATGTGATTGAGATTTAATTTATTTTCATAAAAAAAAGAAAAAC
>CACDMT010000048.1 GCA_902553945.1 uncultured Alphaproteobacteria bacterium
CCTGTAACCAGAGCCTTTCCTGTTCCTGGTATGAGAGAAAATGATCCATTTCTTCTTTTTGATCACTTTGGACCAATAAATTATGAGCCTGGAGGAGCTTCTGGAGTTCCAGCACATCCACATTGTGGTTTTGAGGCAATTACTTACATGCTTGGCGGTGAAGTAGAACATCGAGATTCATTTGGAGGTCAAGCAGAAATTGAAACGGGTGATGTACAGTGGATGACTACTGGATCAGGTTTAATTCATTCTGAATTAGTAACAGAAAAATTTAAGAAGAGTGGTGGAGTTATGCAAGGTTTACAGATCTGGGTAAATCTTCCACAAAAAAATAAAAAAGTTAAACCTTGGTACCAACACATTAAAAAAGATACAATTCCAACAGTGTCAGAAAACAAAAATATAGAAATTAAAGTTCTAGTAGGTGAAGTAAAAGGAATTAAATCAAAAGTTCAAACATACTCACCTGTTTCTATTTTTGATATTCAATTTTCAAAACCTGATATGACAAAGTTTAGAGTTGATAAAGAGCAAAATTTAATGATCTATATTATTGACGGACAATTACAGTTTTCTAACACAGAAAAAATAGCAAATAATGGTGATATGATTTTCTTTGATCAATCAAGTGATGATATTCAACTTACTTCGATATCTAAGGAAGGTTCTTATCTTGTATTGGCAGGTAAACCTTTAAATGAACCAGTAGCGCGTTATGGTCCTTTTGTTGCAAATTCTGAAGGTGAAATTAAAAAAGCTATGACGGATTATCAAGATGGCAAAATGGGGACATTAGCTTAATCATTTCACCTGCAACTATTGATACTGAACTACTTAAGTTTATTGACCTTGGGCCTTTTACCATAGGAATTGTTAATCGTTCATCAACTGTTTCATGGACATTGTCTGGTACACCAGCACTTTCTCTACCAAATAAAATAATATCTTTTGATTGAAATTTATAATCGTAATAACTTTTTTGACTTTTGGTTGTTAGTAAAACTAATCTATAAGAGTTTTCCTTTGACCATTCATAAAATTTTTCCCAACTCAAATGTTTTGTAAGATCTAAATAATCATAGTAATCCATTGAAGCTCTTTTCAATCTTTTATCATCAATTATAAATCCTGATGGCTCTATGACATCAATAGGAATACCAAGACATGCCCCAAGACGAAAAATGTTTCCAGCATTCTGAGGTATGTCTGGTTCAAATAAGGCTATACGCATAGTTTTTTACTATATTATTTTATGACTTGCGTCACGCTGGCACATATTTATTGAGTATTTTTTGCAATATTTAAGGTATAACCAACCACAATAAATGACAAATAAAACAGACTTAAAAAAAAGAGATTTTCTCCAATTGAGCACAATAACAATTGGTGCTGTTGGAACTGCAGCATTTATATGGCCATTTTTAAAAAGTATGAGTCCTGCAGAAGATACTCTAGCAGCAGGTACAACTGAAGTAGATATTAGTATGATTGAAGAAGGGCAGAGCATAACTGTTAAATGGAGAGGTAAGCCTGTTTTTATAAAAAAAAGAACTCAAAATGAAATAAATGAAGCCAAGAAAGTAGAAATATCTGATTTAAAAGATCCTCAAGCAGACTCAGAAAGAGTAAAAAAAGAAGAATGGTTAGTTTTAGTTGGTGTGTGTACGCATTTAGGATGTGTACCCCTTGGTCAAAAAGTATCAGATATGAAAGGTGAATATGATGGATGGTATTGTCCATGTCATGGATCTCATTATGACACATCAGGTAGAATCAGAAAAGGACCAGCGCCAAAGAACTTGGACGTTCCACCTTATGCCTTTTTAAATGATACTACTATAAAGATTGGATAAATATGGATCAAAACAGAAAAGTACATCAATTTAAAAATCCAATTTTAAACTGGATAGAATTTCGTTTACCAATAATCTCTTATTTTAAAAAAGAATATGGTGAATATCCAATGCCAAAAAATTGTAATTACTTCTGGAGCTTTGGAGCACTTGCAACAATAACATTAGTCACAATGATCGTTAGTGGAATATTTTTAGCAATGAATTACACACCTCACACAGATATGGCATTTGATAGTGTTGAAAGAATAATGAGAGATGTAAATTATGGATGGTTGCTAAGATATATCCATTCAAATGGTGCATCCTTTTTCTTTATTATAGTTTATATTCATATTGTAAGAGCTATGTATTTTGGCTCTTACAAATACCCAAGGGAATTAAATTGGATATTAGGTGTATTTATTTTTTTACTGATGATGGCAACATCTTTTCTCGGATATACTTTACCATGGGGTCAAATGTCATATTGGGGTGCAACGGTAATTACAAATTTGTTTAGCGCTATACCAATTGTTGGAGAGGGTTTAAAAACTTGGTTATTAGGAGATTACAATGTTGGTAATGCAACTTTAAATAGATTTTTTGCACTTCATTATGTTTTACCTTTTGTTATTTTTGGCGTTGTAGGATTACATGTTGCTGCTGTGCATGTTCACGGATCAAATAATCCAGATGGAATAGAAATTAAATCAAAAAATGATACAGTTAATTTTTTTCCATACATGCTAATTAAGGATACTATAACAGGACCGCTAGGTTGCTTGGTAATTTGGAGAAGATTATCCTATTTTGGTGATACCTTAGCTCACTCTGCATTATTAGGTGTAACTTTAGCTTATGCCTTTAGTTTAAATATTGCCTTTTCTGTATTTGTTATATCGGTGACGAACTTAAAGGCTGTTAATTTTTAATATTAAAAAAAATTCCACCTTATATTAAGGTGGAATTTATAAATCTAACGAAAAAGGAAATTAAATATGGAAAATACTTCTCAAGTTCCAGTTACTGTTTTAACAGGGTTTCTTGGAGCAGGCAAAACAACACTTCTAAATCGTATTTTAACTGAGCAACATGGTCGAAAATATGCAGTTATTGTAAATGAATTTGGAGAACAAGGCATTGATAATGAC
>CACDMT010000049.1 GCA_902553945.1 uncultured Alphaproteobacteria bacterium
TGTATTTGAAAAAAAAAATAACTTTAGATGAATGTATCGAAAAAATTCAACTTGTAACAAGACATTATGTTAAGAGGCAACATACTTGGTGGAGATCATCAAATTTACATATTTTTAAAAAAATTAATGAATTTCCAGAAAAAATTGATCTAAAATCAACTAATTTAGGTATATTTTAAACTAAATTATTGATTTTATTTTATCCACAGCCTAATGAGCTAAAATCAATGAATACAGAACTTACAGGTGCAGAAATTGTTTTAAAAAGCCTTACCGAACAAGGCGTTGAGGTAGTCTTTGGCTACCCTGGAGGCGCTGTACTTCCTATATATGATACTTTGTTCAAACAAAATTCTATTAAGCATGTTCTTGTAAGACAAGAAGGTGGTGCAATTCACGCAGCTGAAGGTTATGCAAGGTCTACAGGAAAAACAGGAGTAGTTCTTGTTACTTCTGGACCAGGCGCAACAAATGTTGTTACTGGTTTAACAGATGCAATGATGGACAGTGTCCCGATTGTTTGTATTACTGGACAAGTACCTCAACATTTGATTGGCAGTGATGCATTTCAAGAATGTGACACCACTGGAATTACAAGACCCTGCACTAAACATAATTATTTAGTTAAAGAAGTTGATAAATTATCTCCAGTATTTCACGAAGCTTTTAAAATTGCGCAAAATGGTAGACCTGGGCCAGTATTAATTGATATTCCTAAAGATGTTCAGTTTGCTAAAGGCTCATATGTTGAAAAAAATAAAATAGTTATTCCATCACATAGACTTTTTGAGCCAACTCCAAATTTTGAAACAAAAAAAATTGAAGAAGCTGTTGAAATAATTTCCCAGTCAAAAAAACCTATTTTTTATATAGGTGGTGGTTGTATAAATTCTGGACCTGTTGCATCAAAACTTGTTCGAGAATTTATTAATATGGTTGGCTCACCTGTAACAATGACTCTTATGGGATTAGGGGTTGTTGGTTCTTCAGATAAAAATTCATTAGGCATGCTTGGTATGCACGGTATGTACGAAGCTAATATGGCGATGCATGATTGTGATGTTATGATTAACATAGGTGCTCGATTTGATGACCGTGTTACTGGAAGACTTGATGCATTTTCGCCTAATTCTAAAAAAATTCATGTTGATATTGATGCAAGCAATATTAATAAAACTATTAGTGTAGATGTTCCAATAGTTGGAGATGTCAAGCAGGTTGTTGAAGGGATGATTGCTATTTGGAAAAGTAAAAACTATTCTCTTGACCAAGAAGCTTTAAAAAATTGGTGGAATAAAATAAATAAGTGGAAAGAAGTAGATTGTTTACACTATAATAATGATAGTAAACAAATTAAACCACAGTATGCAGTTCAAAGACTTTATGAATTAACAAAAAATAAAAAAACATTTATTACAACAGAAGTTGGTCAGCATCAAATGTGGGCTGCTCAATATTATAAATTTGAAGAACCAAACAGATGGCTTACTTCAGGCGGTTTAGGAACAATGGGTTATGGTTTTCCAGCTGCAATAGGAGCTCAGGTTGGTAATCCTGATGCTTTAGTAGTAGATATAGCAGGTGATGCTTCTATCCTTATGAATATTCAATCCATGAGCAAAAGCTATAGTTGTTCCCTCTTTAATATTATTTGCAATATCATTTGTATAAATTTCAGACTGTAATTCATCTGGAGTTAACATCATTATTACATCAGCCCATGATGCTGCTTCAGCAGGAGTCATAACTTTAAAATTAGCTTGTTCAGCTTTAGCTCTTGATTGAGAACCTTCTCTTAAGGCAATTGATACATTATCAATACCTGTATCTCTTAGATTCATAGCGTGAGCATGTCCTTGACTACCATATCCCACAATAACTATTTTTTTATCTTTAATTAAGTTTAAGTCTGCATCTCTATCGTAATAAACTCTCATTATTCCTCCTCATTTTTTTGAATTGATGATATTGCAACTGGTCCACTTCGAACAATTTCAACTTTAGTAATTTCATTTATTTCTTTTATAAATCTGTTAACACGATCAGAAGCTCCAGCAATTTCAAATATTGTTGTGTTATTTTCATTTTCAATTTTTCTAGCTCTATAAAAATCACATAATTGATAGATTTTCTTTTTATTGCTTTCAGATACATAAATATAAACAAGTGCTACCTCAGCTTCTACAGAACTTCCCTCTTGGTCTAAATTAGTCACACTATGAACAGGTACTATTCTTAAAAGTTGTTTTTCAATTTGATTCACAACATCAGATGTACCGTGAGTAACAATTGTAATTCTTGATAAATTTTCATCATTACTAACTTCAGCAACATTTAAACTATCAATATTGTAGCCCCTTCCTGAAAACATCCCAATTACCCTTGCTAAAACTCCTGGTTCATTATCTACCAAAACAGTTAAAATATGTCTTTTAGTCTCTGATACTTGATCAGGAGCATCATATACTGACTTATTCATTAAACTAAAATCTTTCCTTTTTCTGCTGATTTTTTATCTTGTTTTTGATCTTTACTTAACAGCATTTCATTATGTGCAGATCCACTTTGTATCATTGGAAAACAATTTTCTTCTTTTGTAACCCAGATATCAGCAATAACAGTATTATCAGTATCCATCATCTCAGCAATAACTCCATCAAGTTCATCAGTTGTTTTTGCTCTTAAACCAACAGCCTTATAACTTTCTGCCAATTTTACAAAGTCAGGTAAACTATCTGTATAACTCTCTGAATATCTACCACCATGAAGTAATTCCTGCCACTGTCTTACCATTCCCATATAT
>CACDMT010000050.1 GCA_902553945.1 uncultured Alphaproteobacteria bacterium
ATTAAAATATATGAACCTCATCTTATTAGTAAGGAAACAAACTATAAGGAGTTTTTTATGAAAAATAAGACTAGTCTATTCGGTATGATAGCTGCAACTGCTGTTTTTTTGTTTGCAGTACCAGCTTTAGCTGCCGATACGTTTTTAGCGGGTGATGATTTTGTAGGTATTACATTCTGGATTGTTTCAATCGGTATGTGGTCTGCTACTATTTTCTTCTTCTACGAAGGAATGAGAGTAAATGCAAAATGGAGAACCTCAATGGTTGTAGCAGGATTAATTACTTTTATTGCTGCTGTACACTACATGTATATGAGAGACTTTTGGGTTGCTACAGGTGAGTCACCAACGGTATATAGATATATCGACTGGGTACTAACTGTACCTCTTCAAATGGTTGAATTCTTTTTAATTCTCGTAGCTGCTGGAGCTGCTGTTTCAGGCGGTGCTTTCTGGAGACTTCTAGTTGGTACTCTTGTAATGGTTATCGGTGGATACCTTGGGGAAGCAGGATATATTTCTGTTTTACTTGGTTTCATTATCGGTATGATCGGTTGGGCTGTTATTATCTGGGAAATTTTCCGAGGTGAGGCAAGTCAAGCAGCTTCCACTAAAGAATCAGTAGCATCTGCATTTAATGCAATGAGATTGATCGTTTTAGTTGGTTGGGCAATATATCCTCTGGGATATGTTTTTGGTCTAATGATGGGATCAGTTGATGCTGATACTCTAAACTGGATCTACAACCTTGCAGATTTTGTAAACAAAATCTTATTTGGTTTAATCATATGGAATGCTGCAGCAAAAGACTCAGCTTAATTACCATATTCTAATTATATTAAAAAAACCCTCTAAATAGAGGGTTTTTTTTATTAAATCATTGACTTAATTTTTTATAGTATGTATTTGGCATCGCGATGAAAACATTTGTTCTCAAAAAAAATGATATTAAGAAAAAGTGGTTACTTATAGACGCAAAAGATGCCGTTCTAGGACGTTTAGCAGTAATATCAGCTAATATATTAAGAGGCAAAAACAAGCCTGAATATACACCTAATCAAGATTGTGGAGATAATCTAATAATTATTAATTCTGATCACGTACACTTAAAAGGAAAGAAATCTGATAATAAGATTTACTATAGACACACAGGACACCCAGGAGGAATCAAGGAAACTACTCCAAACAAATTAAAAGAAAAAAATAAATCTCCTGAAATTATTAAACTCGCTATTAAAAGAATGATACCCTCTGGACCATTAGGAAGAAAACAGTTATCAAATTGTAAGATTTTCCCAGGTTCAGATCATAAACATGAAGCTCAAAATCCTGAAAAATTAGATTTTGCATCACTAAATAGAAAAAACATCGCTTAATATATGGAAAATACAGAAATTACTGAAACAAATCTTGACTCAAAACAAAGAGCTTACGCAACAGGAAGAAGAAAGAATTCAATTGCTAGAGTTTGGGTTAAAAAAGGTACTGGTGATATAAAAATTAATGGAAAAAATTTAAATCAATATTTTTCTAGACCCGTTTTGCAAATGGTTGTTAATCAACCGTTAAATGTAATTCAAGCTGATAATATTTATGAAATTATGGTAACTGTCAAAGGAGGTGGCTTATCAGGTCAGGCGGGAGCTATTAGACATGGATTAAGTAAGGCCTTAAGTTTATTTGATCAATCTAATAGATCACCTCTTAAAAAAGTAGGCTTCCTTACAAGAGATCCTAGGGTTGTAGAAAGAAAAAAATCTGGATTAGCAAAAGCAAGAAGAAGTTATCAATTCTCTAAAAGATAGTTTTATATGGATAATTTGTTGAACGTAGCCGTTTTAGGCTCAACAGGGTATGTTGGTATGGAATTAGTTCGTATTCTTGACAAACATCCAAATGTAAAAATTAATTTTTTAGGATCAGATTCAATTTTTAATAAACACCTTGAAGCTTTAAATGAAAATAAAAATTTCACAAATCTTCCATTACTAAAAAATAATAATGAATTTGATTGTACTAAATCTGATTTAGTTTTTTTAGCCTTGCCTCATGGTATTTCTAATAAATATGTTAAAAAATTTTATGGAAAAATCAAAATTATTGATTTATCTGCAGATTTTAGATTGGATAATTTATCTAGTTATATACCTGATTATGGTGAAAATCATTCTTGTCCTGAATATATGAATGAATTTACTTACGGTTTAGCTGAAATTAATAAAGAAAAAATAATAAATTCTAATTATATTTCAATTCCAGGATGTTATCCCACTTCAATATTACTTCCTTTAATCCCTTTGTTCCAAAAAAATATTCTAAATACCAAGAATATTATTATTGACTCTAAGTCAGGTTATAGTGGTGCAGGAAAAAAATTTGATATTTCAAATATTAAAAAACATAATGAATTTAATTTCTATAATTATAATACAAATACACATAGACATATTAATGAAATTAAAAATGAATTAATCAAACATGCATTAAGCGAAGTGAGCTTTTCATTTAATCCTCATGTTTTACCAAACTTTAGAGGAATGATGTCTACTATATATTGTGAATTAAATGATAAAAATAATGTAAATGATA
>CACDMT010000051.1 GCA_902553945.1 uncultured Alphaproteobacteria bacterium
CCAATAGTAACTGATTTGGCTCCATACTTGTAGCATTGAAGAGACACATCTTCTGCTGAATAGCTACTTCCAAGTATAACAACATTTTTCCCTCTAAACTCCTCAGCGTCTCTGAAATCATGTGAATGCATAATTCTTCCAGGAAAACTATCCATCCCTATATATTCAGGAACATATGGTACTGAAAAATGTCCATTTGCGACAATAACTTTATCAAAATATTTATTTTCTAACTTATTATTTTTTTTATCTCTAGCCGTTAGAGAAAAACCATTACCATTAGTTTCAACATACTCAACGGTAGTGTTGAACTTAACATATTTTTTTACATTTGATTTTTCAACTCTACCTAATATGTAATCTCTTAAAACTTCTCTTGGTGGGAATGATGGAATTGGTTTTCCAAAATGTTCATCAAATGAATAGTCTGCAAATTCTAAACACTCTTTTGGTCCGTTTGACCATAAATATCTATACATACTATTATGTATCGTATCACCATACTGATCAGTTCCTGTTCTCCAGTTATAATTCCAAAGACCTCCCCAAGTTTCTTGTTTTTCATAACAAGTTATTTCTGGTATTTTTTCACCCTTAATTTCAATTTGCTGAAAAGCTCTTAACATTGATAGTCCACAGGGACCTGAACCTATAATAGCTACTTTTGTCATAAAACTGCCAAATTTAATAAAATAATAACTTATTATTTATCAAAATTATAATTATATAAAGTAAAAAGTTGTTTCAAAATATGAAATAATTGTATTCTTTAAGTATTATTTCTATTAGTCTTAATTCATAATTTACGTAAATTTTAATTAAACGGGAGGTATTATGTTTAATTTATTTAGAGCTATAGCTTTTATGGCAACTCTAATTTCGTTTATATCATTTGCTAGCATTACTAAAGCAGCTGATCCTATAAGAATTCCTGTTCTTAACTGGAGTAGTCAAATAGTTATGGCAAACGTTATGGCGCAAATTTTTGAAGAACAAGGTTACACTGCAGAGTTAGTTCCTGCTGAATCTGCTACTAGATATGAAGCTGTTAGAATTGGTGATCTTCACGTAGCGCATGAAACATGGGAGTCAACTATGGCGCTTCCAATGTATGAAGCTATGGATAAAGGTGGTCTTATTGATGCTGGAAGTCATGATTTAATTACTTTTGAAGAAATGGGTGTTCCTAACTGGGTAATTGAAGAAGGTTTATGTCCAGGTCTTCCTAATTGGGAGGCTCTAAAATCACCAGAGTGTGCAGCTAACTTTGCTACTGCTGACTCAGGAGGTAAAGGTCGTTGGTTAGAAGGTCCTTACGAATGGCATACTGATGTTATGCCTAATAGACTTAAAGGTCTTGGAATTGATGATCTTTGGATGGTTAAATTTGCAGGTAGTGCGGATGCATTATGGGCAGAACTTGAAGCAGCAAAAAAAGAAGGTAGAGGAACAGTTATATTTAACTGGTCTCCTAACTTCACGGATGCAGCTGGATTTACTTTTATTGACTTCCCTCCATATTTTGAGGGTTGTAGATTAGAAAATGGAGGAACTTTAGAGACTACTGGTTGTGGCTCTCCAAAAGGCTGGTTAAAAAAGGCAGCTCATATTAAGTTCCCACTTTCTCATCCAAAAGCATATAAATTTTATACAAAAATGTCATTTACAGCACCACAAATTGGTCTGATGGCAGATCTAGTTGATAATCAAGGCATGAGTCATGCTGATGCCGCAACTAAATTTATTGCTGATCACAGAGATCTTTTTGATCTTTGGATGAGATAATTAAATTTTAAATTGTTTTAAATCCTCCCTCATAAGAGGGAGGGTTTTTTTAAAATTAATTAATTTTTTTTTTAATTAATATTATTTTTTAGTGATATAAGTTGACCATGTTAAGCGACTCAATTTCCATAAATGATAAACCAGTTATAAAATGTGAGTCACTCTATAAAATATTTGGAAGTAATGCTAAAAAAATTCTAGATAACACTGAAGGTGTGGTCTCTGCAAAAAAATTTCAGGAAGCGGGATGCATTGTTGGAGTTAACAATGCAAACTTTGAAATTCATAAAGGAGAGATGTTAGTTGTAATGGGACTTTCAGGCTCTGGTAAATCTACTTTGCTTAGGTGTATCTCAAGATTAACAGATCCTACAGCGGGTAAAATATATATTGATGGTGAAGATCTTCTTGCAATGAATAGTAAGCAATTAATTGAATTAAGAAGAAACAAAATGGGTATGGTTTTTCAAAGCTTTGCTCTTTTACCTCACAAAACAGTTTTAGAAAATATTGCATTTCCTTTAATTATAAAAGGAATCTCAACTGATAATAGTATTACAAAAGCAATGGAAATGGTTGAACTTGTTGGTTTAAAAGGTAGGGAAAATTATTTTCCAAGAGAATTATCAGGTGGTCAACAACAAAGAGTTGGTATAGCTAGATCTCTTGCGGTTGAACCAGATATTTGGTTTTTAGACGAGCCTTTTTCAGCACTTGATCCTTTAATTAGAAAGGAAATGCAAGATGAATTTTT
>CACDMT010000052.1 GCA_902553945.1 uncultured Alphaproteobacteria bacterium
TCAGATGCTGAAGAAGGAATAGAAAAATGGGCTGAAATAAATAGAAAATATTCTGAGTTGTGGCCTAACATTAATCAAAAAAAAGAACCTCCTCAAGATGCAAAAGACTGGGAAAATGTTTCAAATAAATTTAATGACCACTTTAGTGAAAAGCCAGGAAAGACATGAGTAAGAAAAAAAACTTAGAATTTAAGATTGGAGAAACTGTTGTTTATCCTAAACATGGAGTTGGAGAAATCATTAAAGTAGAATCAATGGAGATAGCAAGTATAAAAACACAATTTTATGTAGTTAAAATGGAACAATCAAAACTAACTATTAGAGTTCCTCTAGATAAACAAAAGGAAGTTGGATTAAGAAAAATCTCATCTAAAAAAATAATTGAGGAAGTATTTAACATACTTAAATTGAAACCAAAAATAAGAAGAATTATGTGGAGCAGAAGGGCTCAAGAATATGAAGCTAAAATTTATTCTGGTGATCCTGTTAGAATATCTGAAGTAGTAAGAGATCTTTTTAGAAAAAATACTCAATCTGAACAATCTTATAGTGAAAGACAAATGTTTCAGGTTGCAATAGAAAGACTAGCTAGAGAGGTCGCCGCAGTCGAAAAGACAGATTATTTTCAATCTACTGAAAAAATTGAGTCAATTTTGAACAATAAATAGTGCTTTGAATAAGGATAATAAATTTATAGAAATATCAAATGCTAAAAGAATTTGGGCAGTAGGCTCCATTCATTCAAACTTAAATTCAATAAAATTACTAAAAAAATTTATTTATGAAAATTTTAAAAAAGACGATAGATTAGTTATACTTGGAAATATTATAGGATTAGGAAATAATGCAAAAGAAACATTATCAAAAATTTTAGAGTTAAGATTTGATCTTATGGCAAAACATAAACTTGGTCCAAATGATATAATTTTCTTAAGAGGTGCTCAAGAAGAGATGTTTAATAAATTACTTCAATTACAAATAGCCCCAAATCCTGAAGAGATTATAAGATGGTTGTTTGAACATGGTGTTGACAAAACATTAGAATCTTACGGATATTCATCTAAAGAAGCAATAAAGATTGCTTCATCAGGAACATTAAATATTACAAAGTGGACCACACAATTAAACAATACTGTTAAAAAAATTTCAGGACATAGTGAATATTTTTCTAATTTAAAACACGCTGCTTTTACTACTTCAAAAAAAATCTTATTTGTAAATAGAGGTGTTGATATAACTAGACCACTTTCTGCTCAAAGTGATTGTTTTTGGTGGGGTTATCAAAATTTTTCTCAGTTAGATAAACCTTATAATACATATAGAAGAATAGTTAGAGGGTATCAATCAGAGCATAAAAATGATCTAAAAATGGCAAATAATTCCGTTGTTTGTACTCTTTTTAAGCAACCGCTCTCCTACAATAAAATAATAGCTGGTATTTTTGATGATAGTGGAAATATAATTGATTTATTTGAATCAGATTGATCCAAAAGCATAATTTGTTCGTATATAATAGTATGAATAAAAAAATTAATTTTTTTTCTAATAATTTAATAGAGCTATCAAAAAAAGCTAAAATACTTGAAAAAGAAGAAGAATTCAGACTCATAAATGATTGGAAAGATAATAAAAATCCTAGATCTCTTCAAAAAATACTTAATTCTTATCTCCGTCTATCTGTAGCTTATGCAAGAAAATACTCTAGTTATGGATTGCCATTAGATGATTTAATTCATGAGGGAGTTTTAGGTATTATGCATGCATTAGAAAAATTTGATACTTCAAAAGACTTTAGGTTATCAACTTATGCCTCTTGGTGGATCAGAGCATCTATTCAAGATTACATTTTAAAAAATTGGTCTGTTGTTAGAACTGGTTCAACTGCCTCACAAAAAGCATTATTTTTTAATCTTAAAAAAATTAAACAACAAATTAATGACGTTACAAATGAATTTATGGGTCAAAAAGAGATCAATCAAGTTTCAGAAATGTTAAAAGTTAAATCAATTGAGGTCCAAAACATGGAGTCAAGATTATCAGGTGGTGATGTCTTCCTAAATCAACAAATTGATAATGATAGTGAAAATGATCTAATGAGTCTTCTAGCTGATGAAAGAGAAAATCCGGAAGAAGTTTATGAAGAATTTAATGATAAAAACGTGAAAAACGATTTCATAAATAAAGCAATTGATTTACTGAATGACAGAGAAAAAACAATAATACGTTTGAGGAAGTTAAAAGAAAAAAGTATAACTCTAGATGAGTTAGGTAAAATGCTCAAAATAAGCAAAGAAAGAGTTAGACAAATAGAAACGAAGGCACTTCAGAAACTCCAAAAGTCCCTTTTAGATATATCTCAGCAAAATAAAGAATTTTTTATTTGATACTATTCCTAAATCAAATATTATAAATCCATGAAATTTTTTATATCTTTATTTCT
>CACDMT010000053.1 GCA_902553945.1 uncultured Alphaproteobacteria bacterium
GATGAAAGAATTAACATAATGAATGAAATTGAAAAACAAATTAAATTTAACGAAGAATCTTTTGGTGTGAAAATTGTAGACATAAGAATTGGAAGAACAGATTTAACTGAACAGGTTTCTAATAATGTTTACCAACGTATGAGATCAGAAAGAGAAAAAGAGGCAAATCTTTTAAGAGCAGAAGGAGAGGAGCTTTCAAAAGAGATTGTTGCATCAGCTGATAGACAACAAACTGTAATTTTAGCTGAAGCTGAAAGAACTTCATCAATTTTAAAAGGTGAAGGTGATGCGGCAAAAAATAGAATACTTGGAGAAGCATATGGACTTGATCAAGAATTTTTTGATTTTTTAAGAACTATGCAAGCTTGCAAAGATACTTTTGGAGATACAGAAATGTCAATGGTCATCGCTCCTGGAGAAGTATGTGAAAAATTCTTTGGTGAGATAGATATAGAAAATTAATGCTTGAAATATTAATTATTAGCATTGGTTTAGTGCTGGTAATTGAGGGCACATTTTACTTTCTTCTAGCTTATAAATTAAAAATATTAATTAATATTATTAAAACTATTAACCCTCAAATAATTCAAACTATTAGTTTAATTGTTGCTTTAATAGGATTTTGCCTTATTTATTTCACTATGAGATACTATGGGTTAACAATAATATGAGAAAATCATTATTAATTATTTTTTTACTTTTAATATATAAACCGGCTTACTCTGTACCAGAGAGTTTTGCTGATTTAGTTGAAAAATTATCTCCATCTGTTGTAAGTATTGCCTCAACAACAATAATTGAAAATAATCCTCAAAACCAAATTCCTCAATTCCCCGAAGGCTCTCCTTTTGATGAGTTTTTCAAAGATTATTTTAATAGAGATCAGAAAAGATCACAAAGACCAATGACAGGCTTAGGTTCTGGTTTTATTATTAGTGAAGAAGGTATTATTGTAACTAACAACCATGTTATTGAAGGAGCAGATGAAATAACGGTTATACTTTATGATGAAACTGAACATAAAGCACAACTACTTGGAAGAGATCCTAAAGCAGATATTGCTGTATTAAAAATAAATCCTGACAAAACAAAACTAAGAGCACTTAATTGGGGAGACTCAGATATAATGAGAGTAGGAGATTGGACAATTGCAATAGGAAATCCACTTGGTTTGGGTGGAACAGTAACAGCAGGCATTCTATCCGCAATATCAAGAGATATTGGTGGCGGCCCTTATGTAAAATTTTTACAAACTGATGCTTCTATTAATAGAGGTAATTCTGGAGGTCCATTATTTAATATAGATGGAGAAGTGATTGGAATTAACACAGCAATTGTATCACAAACAGGTGGAAGTATAGGTTTAGGCTTTGCAATTCCTGCAAATAGTGCAAAAAAAATTGTTCAACAATTAAGAGAATTTGGAAAAACAAAGAGAGGTTGGCTAGGAGTTCAAATTCAACCTGTAACTAGAGATTTTGCAGAAAGTTTGGGTTTATCTGATCAAAAAGGAGCTTTTGTTTCAAATGTAAATCCAAAAGGACCATCAATGGAAGCTGGTTTAGAACCAGGAGATGTAATTTTAAAATTTAATCAAATTGAAATAGTTAAAATGTCTGACTTACCAAGAGTTGTTGCTGAATCTGATGTAGGCTCTGTAGCTTTATTAGAAGTTTGGAGAAAAAACAAAATTATAAATATTGAAGTAAAATTAGGAGAGCTGCCCGGAGAAGTTGTTACAGAAAGAGATAAAGAAGATAGCGAAAATAAGATATTAGATATAAAAAAACTTGGAATAAAAATTACAAATAGTGTTAATGGTGTTGAAGTTGTAGAAATTAACAATGAAACTTCTAATTTAAAAGTGGGTGACATAGTCACAGAAGTAAATAGAGAACCTATTACTGAAGTTAATTCATTTATAAATCTAGTTAATAAATTAGAAAAAACAGGAAGATCTTCTTTACTTCTGAAAATTATAAGGGATCAACAAGATATTTGGATAACTATAAAATTTAATATTAATTGACAAATTCTATTTTTTTTATTGTAGGGCCAACAGGAATAGGTAAATCTGAATTTGGTATTAATCTCTCTAAATTTATTAATGGTCAAATAGTAAATGCTGATAGTATGCAAATTTATAAAGAATTAAGTATTTTATCAGCTAGACCAAATCTAGAAGATCAAAACACTATAAAGCATCATTTGTATGGATATATTAACGGCAACCATAGATATAATGTAGAAAAATGGTGTAATGATGCAAAAAAAATTATTAATTTATCAGTAGAAAATTATTTTTCACCAATTTTTATTGGCGGTACCGGTTTATATATTGATA
>CACDMT010000054.1 GCA_902553945.1 uncultured Alphaproteobacteria bacterium
GCCATTAGTATTAAGGAAAATAAAATTAATTAACCGTTGTGACTGATCTTCTATTTTGTGCCCATGCTCCATCATTTGATCCAACAACAGCAGGTCTCTCTTTTCCATAGCTGATTGTTGATACCCTATCAGGATTTACACCCAATCCAATTAAGTAATTTTTAACTGCTTGAGCTCTTTTCTCACCCAATGCTAAGTTATATTCTCTTGTTCCTCTCTCATCACAATGACCTTCAATTGTGACAGACACGTTGTTATGTTGCTTTAACCATGCAACCTGATCTTGAAGAAGTTCTAGCGCATCTGAATCTAGTTCAGAACTATCATAACCAAAAAATACTCTATCTCCAACGTTAACGATTAAATCTTCTTGAGAACCTGAAACAATACCACTGCCTGCAGTTTCAGTAATTGAACCCTCTACACCGCTATCAGAGCTTGTTGCGCCTGAACCAGAAGTATCAGCTGAGTCTTTTGGTTTTGTAGCACACGCTGCAACAAATAAAACTAAAAATGCTGAAATTAATATCTTGTTTAACATATAAAATTTGCTCCCTTAATACTTTTAATAACTATAGTTAATTTATTGTGAATTCTTAACATCTTTTTTGATATTTCATATATTTTTTTGATATTTACTAAAAATTAATGCATTAATGGCGACCAAGCTGGATCTGAGCCACCCAAAGGGGTAATTACTTTTCTCTCATTATAACCAGTTAAATCAATAGAATATAAGCTTGAGTCACCCCCACTACCATCTTCAGCTGTTCTTTCTTCTTTAAAATACATTAAAAATCTTCCGTTAGGCGCCCATGTTGGGCCTTCAACATGAAATGATTTTGCAATCATTCTTTCATTTGAACCATCTTTTTCCATAACTCCAATGTAGAATTGACCACCTTCTTGCTTAGTAAATGCTATCATATCACCTCTAGGTGACCAAACTGGTGTGTAATAACTTCCAGCTTCTCTACTTATTCTTCTGACGTTTTTTCCTTGTAAGTCTGATACATAAAGATGTCTTCTTCCACTTCTATCAGAATTAAAAACTATTTTTTTCCCATCAGGAGAAAAACTTGCAGAAACATCTATTGAAGAATTATTTGTTAACCTTTTTGATATTCTTGTATTTAAATTCAACAAATATATTTCTGAATTTCCTATTTCAGGATCAGTATAAGACATTACAATTTGCTCTCCATCAGGTGAAAAACGTGGGGCAAAAGTCATTCCAGGAAATTCACCAACTATTTCTTGTTTTCCTGTTTCTATATCTAAAATATAAACTCTAGGATTATTTCTATTGATATATGACATATATGTAATTTTCTGTGAGTTAGGAGAAAATCTTGGTGTTAAAACAAGATAAGAACCATCTGTGAGAAATCTATGATTTGCTTGGTCTTGATCCATTATCGCTAATCTTTTCTGTTTATTTTCTTTAGGACCTGTCTCTGCAACATAAACAATTCTAGTATCAAAATAACCGCCCTCTCCAGTTATATTTTGAAAAATTGAATCAGAAATTATGTGCGAAACTCTTCTCCAATTTTTATCATTAGTTTCATATTTTTTTCCCACTAATTGTTTTTGCTGAAACACGTCATACAATCTAAATTCAACTGAAATTTTTCCATTAGATGTTTTTATTTTTCCAGAAACTAAATGTTGGGCCTTGATTACCTTCCAATCCTCAAATCTTGGTTTATCTGCAAGTGATTTATTATCTTGAATAAAAGCTTTATTATCTATTGATATAAATAAACCAGATCTTTCAAGGTTATCAGAAATAACATTAGATATATTTTTTCCTAATTTTTCATCTGAGGAATTATTTGCATAAAAATTTGTAATTGCAATTGGTGTAGGCTTTACACTGCCTTGGGTAAGAGTTACTTCAAGTGATAATGATTGATTTGAAATAAATAATAATAAAAAAATAAAACATTTAAAAATTAATTTAAGCATTATAATCCTTTCATAATACTGTAATCAAAAGTAATTGTAAGATTTTTCCATAAATTATATTTATCTTTAGGTAACTTTAATGGCATACATTCTGGGTTTAATAATGTTCTCATAGCGCTATCAGTTATTGGCCTGTAAAAATCATTACTTTTAGATATATTTGTGTCAATAATACGGATAGAGTTCTCTAAAACATTCATATTTTTCCTCACTTTTGCAGAAATAGTTACTTTCATACCTCTTTCTATTACAGCACCGGCGGGTGCGTTCCAACATGACGAAAGTTGTTGTCTTAAAAGATCAATTTCTGAAATTGATAAAACCATATTATTTAATTCCTCA
>CACDMT010000055.1 GCA_902553945.1 uncultured Alphaproteobacteria bacterium
AAAATTTTTTTTATCAAACATAGATGATGAACAAATTGCAAATATTCTTTCTACATTAAAATTATTTGAACTTTCAAATTTAAAAGCAGGTAGTTTATCTTTGGGTGAAATAAAAAAATTAGAAATGTTAAGACTTGTAATAGAAAATAAAAAAGTTTGGATTTTAGATGAGCCCTTGTCAAATTTAGATAGTAGTTCACTAGATATAATGAGGCAGACCTTTGATGATCATTGTAGTAATGATGGAAGTATTATTTTCACATCTCATGAAAAAAACATCATAAACATAAATGAGGAAATAATTTTAAAGGATGTTTAGATTTTTGTTAAAAATTATAAATTTCTTTTATAGAGAATATAAATTAAATTTATCAGGCTTTCATGATATTTTAACTAATATTGTATTTTTTTTTATTTCAATTTTTATTTTTATTTTTTCTATAGGTCCAAGTAATGAAACTTTATCAAATTTTGGTGTTGGTATTCTATGGACTTTGTTATTACTTAGTTCAACTTTATCTCTAAGAAAGTTTTATCAAGATGATTTTGAAAATGGTAATTTATTTTTAATGTATATAAATGGATTTAGCTTTGAATTTATATCTTTATTAAAAACTTTATCACATTTTATTTTTGTTCAAATACCTTTTATTATTTCAATACCAGTTGCATGTATATTGTTAAATGTTTCCTATGATCAATCTTTATATTTAGTTTTGAGTTTTTTTATTGGATCTTTTATTTTATCCTCATTAGGATCAATCTCATCATCAATGAATCTTTTAAACACGAGAAATTATCTGTTAGGTAGCATAATAGTTATGGTGTTTAGTGTTCCTGTAATAATTTTTTCAGTTGGTCTAATTAATTTGCAAGAAAACTTTAATTCTTTAATTAATATACTATGTGGAATATTATTAATAACACTTGCAATAACTCCATGGGTTAGTGCGGCATGTATAAAACTAGCACTACAAAATAATTAAAATGAAATTTCTAATCAATCCTAATAAATTTAATAAGTTTACAGATATTTTATTTAAACCATTGCTATTATTTTCATTATTGCTATTTTTTATTGGTTTGGTATTTGCATTATATATTTCACCAGATGATTATCAGCAAGGTTCAACAGTGAGGATAATGTATGTTCATGTGCCAAGTGCTTGGATTGCTCTACTAACTTACGTTATTATGACTATTTATAGTATTTTTGCATTAGCATTTAAAATACCATTTGGATTTATAGTAAATAAAGCAGTTGCACCAATTGGAGCTATCTTTACATTAATTTGTATAATAACGGGATCTTTATGGGGGAAACCAATGTGGGGTACTTGGTGGGCTTGGGATGCTAGACTTACTTCAGTTGCAGTTTTATTTATCATCTACTTAATTATTATTTTTATAAATTTATCTTTTGAAAATCGGGTTGTTAGAGAAAAAATAGTAGCAATTTCTGTTTTAGTTGGTTCAATAAACTTGCCAATTGTCAAGTTTTCAGTAGATTGGTGGAATACCTTACATCAACCTGCCTCAATTAGTAAATTATCAAAACCATCAATAGACCCATCAATGATGACCCCCCTCATAATAATGACTACAGCTTTTATTTTTATTGGACTATCTATTGCTATATTGAGAATAAAAACAGAAATTGAACTTAGGAAAGGGTTAAATTAAATTATTTGTGACTTTTAGTCCCTAAGTTAAGATTTCTTTATTTTTTATATTTGTTAATAAATAATTATGTATTTTTGGTTTGTGTTTTTTTCATATTTTTCTGCTTTCATACTCATAATAATTTTATTTTTAATTAGTTATTATAAGTTTAATAAAATAAATAAAAAATAATGAGTCTACGTTTTCAGAGGCTATTATTAATTTTAATTTCATTAACTATGATAATGTTTGCTATTTTACTCATATTATATAACTCAAGAGAAAATATATCCTTTTTTTTTACTCCAACGGAGTTATTAGACTCAAAAATAGATACTAACAAACAGATAAGAATAGGAGGATTTGTTGAAAAAAATTCATTCATAAAAATCTCAGCAAGTTCATTTGTTTTCAATTTAACTGATAATGTAAATTCTATTAAAATCACCTATAATGGTATTCTCCCAGATCTATTTAAAGAAGAGCAAGGAGCTGTAGTGGAGGGAAAGCTTAATAGTGAAAACTTATTTATAGCTAAAAATGTTTTTGCTAAGCACGATGAAAATTATATGCCATCTTTAATAAAAAAAGATTTGGAAAATATGGGTTATTGGAAAAAAAATTACAAATGAGTTCTTTAATTGGT
>CACDMT010000056.1 GCA_902553945.1 uncultured Alphaproteobacteria bacterium
ATTTAGTTAATGAATCAAAAGAGATTTATTTAATAGAAAAAAAATGGCGATTAGAAGGTAATAAAATTTTATTAAATGATTTTATTAAATTATCTAAAACTGGCTCTGAAACCTTTGGTCTCAGAAAACAAGAAAAATTAAATAAAGAGCAGGCTGTGTATTTAGCTTCTTGTAAATCCGTTCATGAAGATATTTCTTTATATTTTTAATTAAACTTTTTCTATATCCATAACTATGTGAATATAATCCATTGCATGACCATCAGGATTAATTGCAACTTCATTCATATAAGAATTATAAAAACGATCTACAATATCATTAGCCTGATCTGGATCTCTTTTTTCTAATGCTGTTTTAAATACAGTTTCAGACCAACTTCTCATGGTTGGTATTAAAGTTTCAGCGTATTGATTTGATGTCATGCTTGATTTATTATTATTGTAATGAACTTTAAAAGGACAATCTGTAAACATTGTTTTGCAAGATTTAAGTATGAGTCCTGATTTAGATACTTCTGAATCTGGATCATCAAAAGGTTTTTTGAATTCATCTAAAGTTCGATAATGTTGAGTAAAAGTAGTATTAATAAATTCTTCATTTGAAATTATACCTTCTTTTTCTAAATTTTTCCAAAGTTTGGAAAAGTTATTGAACATATTATGGCCACCAGTATTGCCTAAATACCTACCTTGTTCATCAATTCCAAAATTTATACATATAAATCTTCCACCAGAAATTAATTCTTTAGATCTATGTAACAAAATTGTCTCCCAATCTATTAAAGCTTGTTTTTTAAATTTATTTTTTTCTACATCATTAGAACCAACCATGTGTACATGATCTTTTATCATGCATGGTCTTTCAGATACATAATGCATTGCTGTTGCAGAAAATCCCAAGGATAAACTATTATTTGCCATAAGTTGGTCATGAAAACCTGTGCCAGATCCATGAACAAATACATTTTTAAATTTTTTTTGATATGCAAAATTGTCATTACCTTGCATTCCTTGCATTGTCCTGAACAAAACAGAAAAATCGTTTGAAGCTAAATCTGTATATAAAATCTCAATTTGTCTATCATCACCATTTTTTTTCAATTTTTTTATAATATTGAACCACATTTCTTGACTTGTTCCTCCATCAGCGCTTCCAAAATCTGCAATTTTTAGAACATCTTTTTTTGGCATAGTCTCTAATGCAGCCTCAATTAGTATTTTTGTTTTATCAATCGCGTTCTTAGCACCTATAGTTTTTTGTGAATAATAACCATCACCTTTCATAGATAGGACTGATTGAGTATTTAGATTTGCTTTACTCATTTAGATATTTTTAGACATATTAAGTAATATGAAAAGTATTTATTCATTAAATTTTAAATTTTTATTAAAAAATTTTGGAACTTTTTTTCCAGATTGAGCTCTTTTACCTATCCAGAAATCAATATTATCAATTTTTCTATTTTTAGAACCTGTTTTCCATTCAAGTCCTTTTTCAGGCTGAATATCTACAACATCAGATAAATAATCTTTATCTTTAATTTTCATTAGTTGAACACCAACACCTTTGACCAATGTAGGTATTGATGATATTTCAAATATTAACATTTTTTGTAATTTGGAAACACAAGCCAGATGAGTATAATGAAGCGGAAAAACTTTTATTAATTCATCATTATTTTTTAAATTAAAAAATTGTTTTCCTTTTCTTTGATTTGAAATTAATGATTTGATATTACTTCTAAAACCTTTTCCTTTTTTAGAGCATACAAAAATATCTTGATCTTCAGAAGATAATAAACCAACAACTTTATCGTTTGGTAAACTATCGATAAAATAAATAAATGATTTAGGGTTAGAGTTGCCACTAGGTATAGTGTTTGGATCTATAGAAAAAACTTTTCCAGATGAAACAAATAATATTAACCTTTCATTAGATAATAATTTTACAGAATTTAATATATTGTTATTATTTTTTTTAATTTCCTCAAAATTAACATGATCTTTAATTCTTTTTAGATAAAAATCTTTATTAATTAATATGGTAAATTTTTCAATTTCTTTGAATTCATCAATAT
>CACDMT010000057.1 GCA_902553945.1 uncultured Alphaproteobacteria bacterium
TCAAAAATCTCATTATAGTTATGATTACCAAGAGAAATAATAAAATTTTCCCCACCTGTTATAAGTTCAATTTTTCTTAAAACCATTGGCACCTCCTCAAAATAAATATTTAAACTATAGTCTATATCGCCATTAACACCACTTTTTGAAATTATTATATTTTTATTTTCAGAGGAAATTTTTGACTTATCAAGAAATTGTTTATTTTTAAATATTTCAAAAAAATACCAAGCTGTTGTATTTTTTGGATTAAAAAATTCAACCTCATCTAAATCATAATTATAATACATTGCCTTATTTTCGTCTAAAATTATTAATATTTTCGACGGATTGTAATATTCAACTCTTACCCTGTTATTACCTATAAATAATTGTCCCTCATTTATTATGTTTTCACTTTCTTGAATAAAGGTTGCAGAAAAACCCCTTAGGCCTTCAATATAGTTGTTTAAGTTTGTTATCTTAATGTCTTGTGAAGCTAATTTATTACTAAAAAAGACGAAAAATAAAAAAATTATAATTTTATTTTTTCTTAATAACATGTCTTTTCCCCGCATTATTTGCTTCAGAAATAATTCCATCCTCTTCCATTTTTTCAACTATTCTTGCTGCTCTATTATAACCAATCTGTAAGTACCTTTGAATATAACTAGTAGAAACTTTTTGTTGATCCACAACTATACTTACTGCTTTTGTATACAATTCATCTGTATCATTTGACATTAATCCAAATACAGCTTGTTTGTTATTTTCCTCTTCCTTGAGTGAAATTTCTTTATTTTGATCAAAGGTAGCCTGTTTTTTTATAAAATTTACCACTCTTTCTACTTCACTTTCTGAGACATAACCCCCATGAAGTCTTTTTATACTTCCCCCATTTTCTAAAAGAAGCATATCTCCACCTCCTAGAAGTTGTTCAGCACCCATTTCATTAAGAATTGTTCTACTATCAAACTTACTAGCAACCTTATAACTTATCCTGCTTGGAAAATTAGCCTTAATAGTTCCTGTTATTACATCTACACTAGGTCTTTGAGTTGCTGTTATAAGATGTATTCCAGAGGCTCTTGCCATTTGAGCAATACGCTGAACTAAACTTTCAACTTCTTTTCCTGCAACCATCATCAAATCCGCCATTTCATCTATGACAACAACAATATAAGGCATTTTTTCAAGATTTATTTCTCTCTTTTCAATTATTGGCATTCTTGTATCGGTGTCTATGCCGGTCTGAACTTCTCTAAATAATTTTCTTCCTGATGATAATGTTTTTATGACTTTGTCATTATATGAACCTATATTTTTAACATTAACAGAACTCATAAGCTTGTATCTATTCTCCATTTCACGAACAACCCATTTTAAAGCAAACACAGCCTTATTTGGATTTGTTACAACTGGGGTTAGCAAATGAGGAATATCTTCATAAATACTCAATTCAAGCATTTTTGGATCAATCATTATAAATTTACACTCGTTTGGTTTAAATCTATATAAAAGACTTAGTATCATTGTGTTGATTCCAACAGACTTACCTGAACCAGTTGTTCCAGCAATTAGAAGATGAGGCATTTTTTCTAAATCTGCAAAAATTTTTTCACCAGAAATATCCTTTCCTAATGCTAGTGTTAAAGAGTCACTTGTATTATTAAAGTTAATATCAGTTATTAAATCACCAAACAAAACACCATCACGTTTATTGTTTGGTATTTCAATACCCATACTTGTTTTTCCAGGCTGTGTTGAAATTCTTGCTGAAACTGAAGACATCGCCCTTGCGATATCATCAGAAAGACCAATTATTTTACTAGATTTTATTCCAGCTTTTGGAACAAATTCAAAAAGGGTAACTATTGGTCCGGTTTTAAAATTTACAATTTTACCCTCAACACCGTACTCTAACAAAGTCTGCTCCAGTTTTTTTGCTGCTAAACTATTATTTTTTTCTAACTCTTTATTTATAGATTCTTTTTTTTGTGATTGATTAACCAATTCAACATCTGGAAGGCTAAATTTATATCTATCGTCACCTAAGTTTTTGTTTGTTTTATTTCTAATTTGAGAATTATTTTG
>CACDMT010000058.1 GCA_902553945.1 uncultured Alphaproteobacteria bacterium
CGAAATTATTAAAAACTTATTTTGATACAAAATAAATAATGGAACTAGATAAATTTTTTAATTTTATAAATGATGAGAAAGAATTGTATTCTTTATGGGAAAATTCTGATTGTTTTAAACCTAATAAAGGTGGTGAACCATACTCTATTATGATGCCTCCACCTAATGTTACTGGAAGTTTACATATGGGACATGCTTTAACTTTTACAATTCAAGATATTTTAATTAGATATCATAGAATGAAAGGTATGGAAGTTCTCTGGCAGGCAGGTACTGATCATGCAGGAATAGCAACTCAAATGGTTGTTGAAAGACAATTAGTTCAATCAAACATAGATAGAAGATCAATTGGACGAGAAAAATTTATTAAAAAAGTTTGGGAATGGAAAAAAGAATCTGGTGGAAAGATAAGTAATCAACTTAGACGTCTTGGTGCTTCTGCAGATTGGTCTAGAGAACGGTTTACTATGGATGAAGGTTTGTCTAATGCGGTAAAAAAAGTTTTTGTAAACTTATATAATGATGGAATAATATATAAAGATAAGAGATTAGTTAACTGGGATCCTAAACTTTTAACTGCTATTTCTGACCTTGAAGTAGAGCAAAGAGAAACTGAAGGAAGTTTATGGCACATAAAATACCCTATTGATGAAAACAACCACATTATAGTTGCAACTACAAGGCCTGAAACAATGTTAGGAGATACAGCAGTTGCTGTACATCCTGATGACGATAAATATAAAAGTTTTATTGGTAAATTTTGCAATCTACCACTTTCCAATAGAATAATACCAATTATAGCAGATGAATATGCTGATCCTGAAAAAGGCTCAGGCGCTGTAAAAATAACTCCTGCACATGATTTTAATGATTTTGATGTAGGAAAGAGACACGACTTAAAATTTATTAATATATTTGATGAAAATGCAAATTTGAATTCAAACGCACCTAAAGAATTTCAAAATTTAAATCGTTTTGATGCTAGAAAATTAATTTTGAAAAAATTAAATGAGTTGAATTTATTAGTAAAAGAGGAAAAACAACAGATGGTAATTCCATATGGTGATAGATCAGGCGTAATTATTGAGCCATGGCTTACAGATCAATGGTTTTGTGATGCAAAAAAACTTTCAGTCGATCCAATAGAAGCAGTTAAAAGTAATAATTCTAAATTTATTCCAAAACAATGGGAAAATACTTTTTACAATTGGATGGAAAACATTCAACCTTGGTGTATTTCAAGACAATTATGGTGGGGTCATCAAATTCCAGCATGGTATGGTCCGGATAATAAATATTTTGTAAATGAATCTTTAGAGGGCGCTAAAAAACAAGCAGATGATTTTTATGGTAAAGATGTTAATCTCAGACAAGATGATGATGTTTTAGACACGTGGTTTTCTTCTGCTTTATGGACTTTTTCTACATTAGATTGGCCAAATAAAACATATGAATTGGAAAGATTCTATCCTGGTAATGTTTTGGTAACTGGTTTTGATATTATATTTTTTTGGGTTGCACGTATGATGATGATGGGTTCATATTTTATGAAAAAAACCCCTTTTAAAGATATTTATATTCATCCTTTAATCCGTGATGAAAAAGGACAGAAAATGTCTAAATCAAAAGGCAATATAATTGACCCTTTAGAATTATTAGACAAATATGGAGCTGACACATTAAGATTTACATTAACAGCTTTATTAAATCCTGGAAGAGATGTGAAATTATCTGAAGCAAGAGTCAAAGGTTATAAGTCATTTACAAATAAAATTTGGAATGCTGGAAAATTTTTACAAATAAATAATTCAGTTTTTAAGGATGTAATAAATACAAGTGAAATATCCTTTGATGCAAATAAATGGATTATAAAAGAATTACAAGAATTGAACAATCAATTAGATCAGTTAACAAAGAAATATTTATTTCATGAAATAGCTAATAAAATATATCATTTTGTTTGGCACTCCTATTGTGATTGGTACATTGAAATTATTAAACAAAATTTTAATAACGATAAAT